>CAZHEI010000072.1:0-8107 GCA_964531425.1 uncultured Vampirovibrio sp.
AAATATCCTGTAACAATTTTCCATTTTCCACTTTCAATTTTCCATTATGAGAAGTATTGTTGGGCAAATATGCCCAACTTACATTTGAACCCTCACCGCACATTTGTAGCTTGCTTACGCAAGCACAACTGTGTCCTCTCCCTAGGAGAGGAGTTGTTATTTGTGAATCGGATGTTACGGTTTTGTTATTACGAACAACCCCGCCCCTGAATTTGCTCAAAAATAAATTTTTGGCAAATTCTTCCCCGCCCTCAAGGGGTGGGGATATAAAAATTTTCCACTTTCCATTTTCAATCTTCCATTCAGGAAGCTGGAGCCCAGAAAGCCTGTCTAGGAGAAGGTTATAGCCCCCCCGAAATTGCTGTCAGAGCAAGGGTTTGGGTTGGTTTGGACTAAAAACGCCTCCAACGATAAATTCTCGCCACCATGTTGCGTACAACCACCTCTTAATCGGGCTAAACATATATTTCTATTCAATTGTTCTCTGCTTCTGAACAACACAAAATCCTTATATTAAACGACGTTATATCCTATCACCTCTATTATATCGTATTTATATATTTTATGCAAGTCTTATTAATTAGTTTTATAAAATCGAGATTTTATCTCAGAAAGGAATTTTTTATGGAAGAAAACCAATTTCAAACAAAATTAGAAGATTCAATTGTGCAAGAAGAAAAGCCGGTAACTACCGAGAACTCTGATTCTGAATCAATTGACTCGACTGTTCCTGTGGAGCCAATTTTGAATCAAAATCAAAAACAAGGAGAATCGCAAGAAAAAATTGTTTCAAGCGACCCGCAAGAAAACTTGATTTTAGGCAAATTTAAGTCCGTAGAGGATTTATCAAAAGCGTATCAGGAATTACAAAAACATCAAGGACATTCCTCTCAAGAACTCGGAAATTTGCGCAAAGAAATTGCAACTTTAGGTAATTTTAGAGAACAATGCGATTTTTATAACGCAATTCAAAACGAGTTTGTTGATGTGATTCAAAGAGATATGGCAAAATACACTGCGCCTGAATATTTTCAGGATGAAACTTTTAAAGAAATTTACAAAGAGGCTTTAATGGTGTATGGTTCAAATCTTGATACTGATAGAATGATTAATTTGCTTGAAACTTATGTCACCAAACGAATTCAGTCGAATGAAAAAAAGAAACTTGCAAATAAAGAGACTCAAAATGTTTTAAATTCTATGACTTACGAAAAAAATCCAAAATCATCATTTACACCGCCTAAAAAACGGTTTGATGAAATGACGGACAAAGAAGTTGATGAATTGCTGGAACGATTGATTTAGGTTTTAAATTAAGCACAAAGGTGCGAGGCGCTGGGATTACATCCCAGCGCCTCGTACTCAAAAGTTATTACTAAAAACGAAAGGAAAAATTATGACATCTACAAAACAAATGATTGCAAATGCCTTTACAAAAGCATTTAACAAGTATTTTTACAATGAATTGGTAGTTGGAAAACTTGCCCATTCAGAAATGAAACAATCTATTAACAAAGGCGATGAAGTTGATATTACAATGCCAGGGATGGTGAAATTATTTGACTATGATGGCGGAGATTTGCCAACAGCAGAAACTGCAACAATTTCTACTTGTAAAGTAAAAATTGACAGAGGAAAAGCTTTCCATTTTGAACTTTCAGAAATGGAAGAAAAAATGATGGAAGCCTCAAATGATAATCCTGATAATATGATTTGTTTAGCCAGAGATTATACCGCTGATGCAATAAAACAGTTTGCCGCATCAGTGGATTCAGCGTTTGCAAATCTTTATACAAGGGCAGGTCATTATCTTGATGATAGCGGAAATGCAATTACCTTAACTCCGGAAATTGCAAAAGATATTTTTGCTTATATGCAAGCAAAATTCCAAAGAGGGGATGGAAAAGGTCATACCAACTGGATTGATGGTTCAATGGTTTGTGTAATTCCTCCTGAATACCAATTCTATTTGGGCAAATTGGATGATCTTAAGTATACGGAATCAGGAAAAGCAGAAGTTGCAAAAGGTTATATCGGACATCTTTGCGGATGGGAAATCCTTGTGTCTAATAATATTGCTCAACCGGAAGACGGAGTTTTCTATCCGTTATTTGGGGTTAAAGATAAAACTCTTGCCGGTGGTATTTCTGCTGATTTGAACACAACCTTCTATACTCCTGAAAAGAACTTTAATACTTGCTATAAAGGTTATGGTTTGTATGGAGTTGGCGCTCCTCGTGCCGATATGTTGGGTACAGTTAAGATTTCTGCACCTTTGTCAGTAAATGTCGCAAAAGTTTAAAAATTATTACTAAAACAAGAAAGGAAAATTTATGACTAGAGATATTATTAATGTTCAATATCCGACTCTTGATCACACAGAGTCTGTAGCAAATATTTGTATTGAAAAAACCGATGTAGTTCCTGATAACGGGATTACTATTGCAGAAGCTTTTTCTAATAAAAATAATTCATTATTTATTGTTATTGAAAATTCTGCAACATCTTCATTGCTGACGGTTAAAGCAGGAGATGCTTATCCGAATTCAATGTTAGGCGATATTGTAATTGAATTACCTGCAGGAACTTCTGCAATACAGCTTCAAGACTTATCACGTTTTGAAAAAGCTGATGGCTCAATTGATTTAGACTTTGCAGAAGGTTTTGACGGAACTATTTATGCAGTAGCTAAATGGGCCGGAGTTCGTCCTGTTGAAGAATAGTTGAAGATAATGGTTTGGTTCCTTCTCCCTTTAGGGAGAAGGAATTGAAGCCAAAGGAGTTTGTAAAAATGTATAAAATAACTTATATTCTTACCGGACATACATTCGAGCTACCTGATTTAACGGCACAAGAACTCAAAGAAAAGTTTCCGGAGGATTACAAAATTTTAGAAAAAAACGGCAAAAAATATCGAGATAGAGTAAAAAAGAAAACTTTGTCTGATAATGGTTCGATTTATGAGCAAGTAATAGATAAGAAAGGAGGCTCTAATGAGATTTTGGGGCGAAAGATTTAAGCGTGATGATGAAGAAGATATCTGGGAAGAGCTTAGATATTGGTTAAAAAATCCTGTAACAGAAGAAGAACAGCAAGCTCGTGACAAGGAAGTTAAGAACTATGTTAATAGTGTACTTGCCAAAATGTTTGATAAATAGAATACTTTATAAATTGTAAAATATATGATAAAATTTAATTATGAGAAGAATTATATTATTAATGTTGTTTATATTTTTAAGCTTGCCTTGTTTAGCCGAGGATGTCATTTATCTTGATAAACAAAGTGATAAAAAAGCTTCAAAAATTTTGTATGAATATGCACTTAAAGAAGTTAATATGACACCTCAAAAAGCTTATGAGGCTTTTGGCTATCGTTTATCGGATGTAAAAGCTGTATTTTACGACTTGAATTCTGATGGTGTAGATGAAATTATCGGGTATATTGATTCGATTGTGTATAGTTGTGTAGAAGGGACTCGTTTATTTATTTTAAAAAAAGAAAATAATCAATTGCATGGTTTATCAAATTTAAATTTCTGTCCAGACAATGGCGTTTATATTCTTGATACAAAATCAAATGATTTCCGAGATGTAAAAATTTTTGGTTTCAAAATTCAATTACACGATAGTCCAAAGTTACATATCACAACGACTTTTGACAGTAATATTGCTAAATATGATAAACAACATTATGTGTATTTTTTCCCTGATTAAATAGAAAGGAAAAATTATGCAGAATTAAAAACTAATATTGGCTAATTCTGAATTTCTGCATTGGTATAACAGAAAAAGAATCTGGTATTTTTTTATTTCTTTGTCTTCATTGTTTTGTTCATCAATTATTTTGAATAAATGAACTTTGGTATGATTTAAGTAAGATTCCCAAGCGATTTGTGCGGAATTTATTTTTTTTAAATCCTGAGTACTAATAGTTGTAGAGATTTTATTTAAATTCTCATTAATATTTACTTTATAAAGATTAATTTCTTTTTTATAACAGTTACATATTTCAGAAGTTGTTTGTGATTTATTTAAACAATTAGTTAAATCATGGGAAATATAATAACAAGGTATAATTTTTGAATTTGGTTGTAAATACTGAAGTAAGATAGCATGTGTCAATGCTTGAGAATAAATATTTGAAATTGCAAAAGTTTGATAAATTGTACCTTGTTTCTTATATAAAAACTCAATTGTGCTTTTTTGTGAGGAATTCAAATATTTCTTCCAGAGAATATCATTTGTTTTCAAAATCTGTATTTGGTTTGAATCTAACTGTTCTGCTAAAGATTTATAAATTTTATCAGATTCTTCATTAAACTTTGTAGTGGCATTTGAAGTATAAGTTTTCATCTGCCAATTTGTTTCAGCAGATTCCATTTGTTTTACATAATCAGATTGAATTTTATCAATATTTGCAAAACTTTGGTTCTGTATGATTAGTAATAATATAAATATTTTTAAAAGAAATTTCATAAAAAAAGGATAACAAAATTTACACAACATGTAAATAGAAAGGAGCATTATGAATAAAGATAAATATTTTGATGAAATTTTAAAAATTTTATTTGGTTTAGAAGGTGGGTATGTTAATGACATAGATGATAAAGGCGGCGCAACAAATTATGGTATTACCCAAAATACAATGAATGAGTGGCGAAAAAGAAATAATCTTCCATTTGCGTCTGTAAAAACAGATTTAACGAAAAAAGAAGCTAGAGATATTTATTATAATATGTATTGGAAGGAAGCTGGAGCTGATAAATTTGAAGATCCAAGAGATGCAATGATTCTTTTTGACATGGCTGTAAATTCTGGACCACAGGAAGCTAAAAGAGTATTTCAAGAAAGTAATGAAAATTTTTATGAAATGTTGGATAATCGTAAAAAATATTATGATAACATAATCAAAAATAATCCATCACAAGAAAAATTTAAAGAGGGTTGGTATAATAGATTAAATTTATTAGAAACTAATGCGAATAAAATGATAAAAAGTGGTTTTTACCAACCAGCATATTATAACGAAAAAACTCCTTTTGATAATGGGTACAATGGTAATTTAAATCCAGTAGGTAATATTGAAAACAAAGAATTTAAACGTAATAAATATCAGTATAATCGAAATAAAGCTATTCAAAATGGATACATAAAACCTATTTCTGAAAATCAACAGAATGCTCAAACTTTATCTTTAGTTTCAGATGAAGAGTGGTTAAAGCGTTTGCGTAGACAAAGAATGGGGTTATAATACTGGTTATAATATAAATTGATGGTTTGCGAGGGGCAAAAAATTGAAAATTTTTTGCCCCTCGCATTTCTTTACAAAAAACGGAGATTACACAAATGAAAACACTACAACAATTTTTAAACGACCTTGGCGCACGTGAGTCCGGAGGGAATTATAAAGCTTTTAACAAATACGGTTATGCAGGGAAATATCAAATGGGCGAAGCTGCGCTTATTGATGCAGGATATTATTGCAAATTTTCCCGACATTACAACAATGATTGGAGTGGAGAATTTACCGGAAAAGATGGAGTAAAATCTATACAAGATTTTCTTAATAATGCAAAAGCTCAAGAGAATGCACAATTAATTTTTAAGAAAAAACAGTGGGGTTATCTTAAGGCTGTTGGTGCTCACAAATACGTAGGTTTGCTTATAAACGGATATCATATAACTCCTTCCGGATTGCTTGCCGGTGCACATTTGAAAGGTGCAGGTTCGGTTATTGAATATCTTAAATCCGATGGAAAAATTATCGGGAAAGATGCTTTTGGCACGTCTGTTGAAAGCTATATGAAACAATTTGCAGATTATGATGTTAGTCAGATTACAGGAATTTAGAAAGGAGAAATTATGACTTTAACTTTATTAGATTTATATAATACTGCCGCTTCTCAAGAGTGGGCAATGTATGATAATGATGCAGTTTCTGATAGTGAATTCGAGGATTCTTTTGTCCTTGCAATTAACAAAGCTATTATTGAAATTTTTGCGTCTTACGATTTTCCGTTTAGAGAACGAACTCATCTAATACTTACTATTCCAAAAATGGATTCGTATGATTTACCGAACGGTTTGATAAAAAAGGATTTGAAAGGTCGTTATGCAGTCAAATATAACTCTATGTTACTGAATTTTATCGAAAATCCTTTAGATTTAGAAGTAAAATCAGGTACTCCGGAAGGATTTTATATAAAAAATGATAAAATCGTGCTTTATCCGATTCCTCAGGAAAAAGGGTTGGTAACAATTGATTATATGACTCTTGCAATTGGTGAAACTGCAAGTGGAGAAGAAATTTTTTCTCTAAAAAAAGATAGTGATATTCTAACAGTTCCTGCTTATTTGGAAGAGTTGATGAAAGAAGCAATTATCACACGCACTATGCTTAATACAATTGCTTCTGAATCGGATGAAAATTATTCTGCTTATGCAAAACAAGCAGAAAGAGCTTTTAAGTTGTTGGTTAAATATTCAAAGGGGGTGGGGCAGGATAAATCAATTAAGTTTTAGTAAAAGTAATAATCCGCAAAAATGTTTGATGAATAAAACATTTTATAAATTGTAAAATATATGATAAAATTTAATTATGAGAAGAATTATATTATTAATGTTGTTTATATTTTTAAGCTTGCCTTGTTTAGCCGAGGATGTCATTTATCTTGATAAACAAAGTGATAAAAAAGCTTCAAAAATTTTGTATGAATATGCACTTAAAGAAGTTAATATGACACCTCAAAAAGCTTATGAGGCTTTTGGCTATCGTTTATCAGATGTAAAAGCTGTATTTTACGACTTGAATTCCGATGGTGTAGATGAAATTATCGGGTATATAGCAGTGCCTTCGTCATATTGCAGAGACGGTGCTGGATTGTATATATTAAAGAAAGATAATGCAAAATATATTAATATTTCTATGGTTAATACTCATCCTTGGAAAGGAGTGTGGGTATTAGATTCAATTACTAATGGTTTTAGAAACATTAGAGTATATCCTGGCATTGAGTGGAAACAGCATCGTGCGATATATGATAAAAAACAACAGTATTATATATATTTTTTCCCTGATTAAATAGAAAGGAAAAAATTATGAACAGATATAAATCTTTAGAAGAATTTCTAGAAGCCTTAGGTTTTAGAGAATCCAGTGGAAATTATTCTTCTGTAAATTCTATTCAACCACTTTTAACAGAAGAAGAATGGCTAAAGCGATTGCGTAGACAAAGAATGGGATTATAAAAATAAATATACTTAAATTTTTTAATCTGATGTAAATTGGAAATCGATGATTTCCAATTTAGAATTCTTGAGAAAGGCTGGATTTCCAAGCCTTCGGCTTGAGAATGACAGCACGCTGGTAGGCGGAATTCCGGTTTATTGTCATCCTCGGGGATAAATGAAAGGGCTGGGCGTGTTATTACCGTATATTGTCATCCTGAAAGCGTAGAAAATAAGGATGCAAATCCGTAATTTTCAAGCTGTTCAGGATCTGACCAAAATATAAGTACCATGCCAAGTTGGTAAGATCCTGAAATACGCCTTATTTATTATCTCAACCTCAAATAACAATGTCTAATTTTGTCGGCTATTCAGGATGACATTATAACTTGTAAGTTGGGCACTTCAGTATGAATTGAAAATGGAAAATGGAAAGTGGAAAATTTTTACAGAGTTTTTTAAGGAAAAACCTGTAACCCCCGATTCACTACTCACTATTCACGAAAAACGCAACTTTGCTTTATCTACACTACTAAATTTTGCCCCCTCACCCTAGCCCTCTCCCGCAGGGCGAGGGAAAATTCCCTGTAACAACTTATTCACCTATTCACCCAGTCACTTAATCACTTGGTCACTTTTTAAAAAATTCCCTTCAAAAAAAATCCCTCAAGAGAGAGTCTGAGGGGAAGGAAACCAACGAGGTTGTAAAATTTGTGTAAGATGTAAGATGTTATATAAGAGATGTTATAAATTTTTGGGTAAAATGTTCATTTCAATTGAACTTATGCAATAAAGTTATTACCAAATCTGTTAGCACCATAGAAGAAAGATTCTCTCATAACTTGTTGAAGATTTCTTTTTCTTTTTAATTTGTTACCAA
>CAZHEI010000073.1:0-7814 GCA_964531425.1 uncultured Vampirovibrio sp.
ATATAGCTAAGGATAACTTCTTCACACTTCACTCCGTATATCCATGAGTATACTAAACTTTTGTAAGTTTCGCAAGAGAGAATGTGAAAAACAGGGAATTTGTTATAAAGTGAATGGTGACAAAGTGAATAGTGAATTGGGGGTTACTATAAATTATAATGTCATCCTAAATAGCCGACAAAATAAACATTGAATTTGTGGTTGAGATAATAAATAAGGCGTATTTCAGGATCTTACCAACTTAGCATGATACTTATGTCTTTGTCAGATCCTGAACAGCTTGAAAATTACGGACTTACATCCTTATTTTCTACGCTTTCAGGATGACAGGTTTGTTTGTATATTGAATCGTGAGTCGAAAAAAGTGACTAGGTGTTTAAGTGAATAGGTGAATAAGTTGTTACAAGCAACTTTCCCTCGCCCTGCGGGAGAGGGCTAGGGTGAGGGGGCAATAAAACTCTGTAACAATTTTCCACTTTCAATTATCCATTTTGCAAAGCGTTGTTGGGCAAGTATGCCCAACTTACAATTAACCATTGTCGTATTCAATAACAGCAGATGAACACGACCTGTTTTTCTATAATTTTATAAATTTTTTGATTGTGTTAATAATATTTCCAGCAGTTTCTCTGATTAAAAATTCTTGTTTTTCTGCTTTTGAGATATTTGGATTTTTTAAGAACATATCAATTCTTTGTTTTTCCAATAATTGATAAAATTTCTTTAACTCCTTAGCACTTGGTTTACCTTTAAAAGCCATTACTCCTGTTGTTAGATTTGTTGATGTTGAATTTACTGATAGCATAATAACATTCCTCCATATTTTAATATTTTATTCTTCTATACAATAATATTAAAACAAATAAACTGAAATTATTGCCATAGGAAGCGCTATCCTATCCTATCCTATCCTATTAGGCATTATAATTGAATTTTCGACATTGTAAAATTTTGTTAAGATGCAAAAATCTTGCTGGAAAAATAACATTTTTCTGCAAATTCTATGTACAAATAAGGCAAGATTTTAATTTGCCTTATTTGTATCTGAATTATTATCATTCTTTTCTTCTTCTACCCAAATTAATACAATTGGTTGAGGTACGGTAAACGGATTTGTCGCCATTTTATCGTATTTTTCTATTTTTTTATTTAAAATTTTAAAAAAAGTTGATGCTTTCATACTCATATAATAACCTTATAGAAAAAATGGAAATTACCATAAAAGGCAATTTCCATTTTTATATTTCTAAGTATTTATGACTAAACTACATTTCCAAACTCATTTGTGAGAATTGAATAATTTTATTTCTTCCTCTGTGCTTAGCATTGTATAAAGCGTGTTCCGCATACCTAATAACGGTATTTGCGTCTTCTTCAACATCAGGCATGCAAGGATATGTTGAAATACCGGCAGAAATTGTTACTTTGTGAGCTTCATCCTCTCCTGCAGGAATAAATTCCATTTTTTCAACTTCTCTTCTGAATCTTTCGCCAAATAAAAATGCATTCTCTTCAGAAGTATTAGGAAGAACCAGCAAAAATTCTTCATCGCCATAGCGGGTAACAATGTCTTCTTTACGAGCCATTGCAACTAATTTATTTGCGATGTTCTTAAGCAAAATATCGCCCCATTCATAACCATACATATCGTTTACGACTTTGAAATAATCTAAATCAAACAAAATGCAAGATAGTTTTGTGCCATAACGTCTTGAACGAGAAATTTCTTCATCCAAACGTTCTTGCAAATATTTTCTGTTATGCAACCCTGTTAAATCATCGGTTGTACTAACTCTCTCAAGCTTATCTTTTATCGTTTTAATCCTTAAAAGAGCATTAACTCTGACTAATAACTCATCTCTATTAAATGGATTTTCAATAAAATCATGCCCTTCTGCTCTTACGGTAAAATCTCTTCTAGCCTTGCCCATAAACAAAATTGGACAAGGAAATTTATTTGTCATCAAAGCATCTTTTGCCGCATCAACACTCTCTACAATCATTAGTGATGGATTAATGATTGCATAATCTTTCATTTGACTAATATCAATAGTTCTAATATCAGCTTCATCAATCTCAGCCAAAAGAGTTTCTAATCCGGGCATAGGTTTTGATGAATAAATAACAATATTGTTCATAAAACTTCCTCTTCGTTAATAAATATCTCTCTGTTGCTAGTATACAATATTTGTAACATTTTGTAAATTGTTTGTTATATTACGTTCTTATACTTGAAAAAAAACACTTGCAAAAAAATATTTAGCAATATATACTAAACAGGTGGCCGAATTTATTAAAATATTGGCGAATGAAAATTGTATATGGGAGCGTAGCTCAGTTGGTTAGAGCGCTTGCCTGTCACGCAAGAGGTCGCGAGTTCGAGCCTCGTCGTTCCCGCCATTTAAATTAAGAGCCTTTTAAGAGGCTCTTTTTTTAGTGCCTGATTGAGTTTTGGCGAGTTTGAACCTGTGAGCGTTAAGCCCGTAATTACTTTTACCGCAAAATTATCGGATAAAAAATATCAATAAGAATTTAAACCCACCATTTTCTGTGCCATTGTACAAATCTTTTCCAAAACATATCATAATTGAATTTTTCAAAAGAATTACATTTTTTGCATTGTCTGCTAAAATATTTGGTTGTTTTCATTTGAGTTAAATTATCACAATCGCTTTTTTCAAATGTAACCTGCTCGGTTGGAATATACACATATCCTTCAGGATTTCTCATTCGCTTAAAATATTCTAAACAAATAGAAATTTGTCTTGCAGTTCTATCTGAATTTAAATGAATATCATCTTTCTTTACGCACTCTAAAAGTTCTTCCATTTTAATCTGCATTAAATCATACATATATTCATAATCCCAATCTTCTTGCCTCCACAAGACAGGAATCCATTTAAATAATCTCATTACAAATCTGCCGAATTTTCTTAATCCGTAAAACATTCGCCTAACCTCATTATTAAACTTTGTTATTCTTTTCATTTCTAATAATTTTATTTCCAGTTTCTTAATTGTAATTTAACTCTGTTTATAGATTTTAAATTTGGTTGATAATCAGAATCTATACCAATTTCCTTCAATAATTGATTATATATAATTGCAGACCTTATATCTGTCAGAATTATTTTGTTTGGTTTACCATGTTTTTTTATTATATCAAATAATTTATTAGGGAATATAGATTCGTCCTGTTCCTCAAATTTACAAATTTGCATATCGTACATAAATTCAGATTCTTTATCCAAAAGGACTTGTACCAATGGGAAATATGGAACACCTTCTTCATCATTTACAGGAGAATGAAATCTAAACATTCCACATAACCAAGTATTATCTGTTGATTTCATATTTTTAATTTTTTGAGCCAATAAATAATTATAATCCTGAGCCGAACAACAATCAATAAAAACATCTTTGGGTAATTTTTTTGTACGCCAAGTATAACTACCATCTTTTTTGCATATTAAATACGGAATTGTTTTATTTAATAATTCTTTATCATTGGTTAAGTGCAATTCATCTATTGATTTAACTTTTAATTTATTTGCGACCTCAATACAGGCAGAAAATGCTTCTACAAAATATTGTTTATCAATACCGTTTATATTAGTAGTAGGATAATGATATTTTAAAAATTTTTCAAACATCGGATATAATTTTATTTGCTTTAAATCAAAACCGGCGTTTTTCAAATTTGTTCTAGTTTTTAATTGAGATGTTCTATTTATTTGTGATGGTTTGGCAAATGAACACATAAGACATTGTTGAGAAAACTTTATTTCTGTTTCATCTGTACCTATAGAATCACCGACCACTATCTTTAAGTAAGAATTTATTCCTTCCTCGCCAATATAAATTCCTAAACCACAAAAAGAACCCGCCGCACCCATTACACAACAATAACCAATTTCTCCATCAGAAAATTTAACAGCAAAAATTTGATTATCCCATAAAGTTTTCCATAATTCCGTATTTAAATATTGAAATGCTAATTGATATAAATTTTTCATCACTAATTATCTCTGATATTGTACAATATAAATATTATCCTATTATAAAACATTTTAATTTTGAAGTTGAATTAAATATTTTTTATCTGTGATTCAAAATCATCTCACCAACCGTATTTTTACAAGGAATTTTTATTGTATAATATACTTATGATAGAGAGATATTCAAGAGAAAAAATTAAGAAAATATGGGATTTGAAGGTAAAATTTGATTATTACCTCAAAGTTGAACTTGCTGTATGTCAAGCTTATGCAAGACTTGGACACATTCCGATGGAAGCTGTTAGGCAAATAAAAGAAAATGCTTCTTTTACAGTTGAACGAATTAATGAGATTGAATTAGAAGTTCGTCATGATGTAATTGCATTTTTAACAGCTATCAATGAATCTGTAGGCGCAGAGAATGCGAAATATATTCACATGGGTTTGACCAGTTCGGATGTTATTGATACAGCATTTGCACTTCAAATCAAAGATTCTTCAAAAATTATTCTTGAAGATTTGCAAGAGTTGATTACTGTTATTAAATCTCTTGCAATAAAACATAAAAATACAGTATGCATAGGTCGTTCACACGGAGTTCATGCGGAAGTTATGACATTTGGTTTTAAACTTTTAAACTGGTTGGATTCTTTAGAACGTGCAAAAAACAGCTTTGAGAATGCTCTTGAAGAAATTTCCGTAGGGCAAATTTCAGGTCCGGTTGGAACATATTCTAACTTGCCGACTGACATTGAAGAATTAACTTGTGCAGAATTAGGATTGAAACCTGCTAAAATTTCAACACAAATTATTTCTCGTGACAGACACGCAAAATTTATGTCTGAGTTGGCTGTTATAGCAGGATTAATTGAACAATTTGCGACCGAAATCCGACATCTTCAAAAAACAGAAGTAAGAGAGGTTGAAGAAGGATTTGGAAAAAGTCAAAAGGGTTCGTCTGCAATGCCCCACAAAAAGAATCCTGTGTTATGCGAAAATCTTTGCGGTTTAGCACGTGTTGTTCGTTCAAACATGCTAACAGCATTTGAAAATATGAATCTCTGGCATGAAAGAGATATTTCTCACAGCTCTGCGGAAAGAATAATTTTTCCGGATTCATTAATTCTAGTTGATTTTATGCTTGCAAGATTTAAAAATGTTATGGAAAATCTTGTCGTTCATGAAGATAATATGCTTAAGAATACAAATCTTTACGGCGGAGTAGTTTTTTCACAAAAAGTGCTGTTAAAGCTTGTTGAAAAAGGTTTAACAAGAGAAGAAGCATACAAAATCGTTCAACAAAGAGCTTTGGATGCATTAAACGGAATTGATTTTAGAAAAAGTCTTGAAATTGACAGAGTTCTTTCATCAGAAGAGTTGGAAGAATGCTTTGATATGCAAAGTTATTTGAAAAATATTGAAACAGTTTTTGCGAGATTTTAGTTGCTAATTGTTCTAGTTTAATGAGCATAGTGCGTATGGAGATATTAATGCTCCTGATGGATATTGCGATTATGCAAAACTTATAAAATTAATCTAATAGCAAGTTTTATAATTATGTGTTTTTGTTTAATTAGCACTTCAGGAAAAATCTATGGAAGCGTTAAAAAATTTAAAGTATATAAAAGATAAAGCAGAAAAAGATCGAGATAATCTTCTCAATATCGTCAAAAAATTAGAATTCGCTTCTAATAACTATGAAATAAATGCAGAACTTGGAGTAAAAACCATAGCTGCAATTGCAAGTCTGATATCTGTATCCGGAGGTTTTTTATTAAGTTGGATTTTGTCAAGAATTTCAAGTAAGTTGTCGACTCCTAAATCAGCGAATCTTATTAATTACATGTCAAAACTTACAATTCCAGCAGGATTCATTGGGACTATATTCCTCGTTGGACCGCTTACCAAAATAACAAAAGATGCTGCTAGATTGGGGCGTTATAAAGAAAAATCCGATTTCTTACAAAATCCAACAAACTTTATATCATTTACAGACGAAGAAAAAAACTCTATAAAAGTTCTTCAAACAAACAATAATGAAAACGTTTCCACTACAAAAAATATTATAAAAAATTTTAGAGATATTTATGAAATGAAAGAAGAAATTGCTGAATTTAACAAATATAAAAAAGAACAAAATCAAGAAGAACTTAAATTAAGAGAATCCTTAAAGCAAATTCCAATAAGCGATAAACAAATTGCGGAAGCAAAAAGATTGCAAAAGCAAGCTTTCATCGTTTTTGAAAAAATAGATGATAAGTCTGAAAGCTTTGTTGATGATACAAATGCTGCTTTAAGCTCATTGTCAACTCTAATTAACGGAACAACTTGCACTATTGCCAATCTTTTAACTCTCAAATTTTTTGGCAACAAGATTTCAGAATTCACTAAAGATAAAAAGATGCCAGGTTTTTGGGAGGGATTAAAACTCACTAAAAACCTGAAATTTAAAGACTTAGTATTAATTTTTATTGTTCCATTTTTAGTAACAAGACTTGTCATTTTAGGTGTTAATTCAAATAGCTCAGAAATTAAAAAATATGCATGCCAAATTGGTATTATGTCTGCCATGCAAGATTTGGAAGATCCTAAAAACTTTATTGTTTAAGTTTTATCAGTTCTATAAAAATAATTCTAACTTTACAAATAAACCTGTTTATAATTAAATATAATTACTGAGGAATTTCCTCTAGTTCATTAGAAAGCGAAATATACAGCTATTGAATAGCCAAAATATACAACTAGCCAAATTTGCAGGGTTCTGTTACGGAGTAAAAAGAGCCGTTGAAACTGCTAAGAAATTAAAAGCAGAAAATCCT
The DNA here is from genome assembly GCA_964531425.1 of uncultured Vampirovibrio sp. Taxonomy (GTDB): domain Bacteria; phylum Cyanobacteriota; class Vampirovibrionia; order Gastranaerophilales; family Gastranaerophilaceae; genus CAG-196. Next base: position 6,818 of record CAZHEI010000073.1, read on the forward strand.
GATAAAAATATTTGTGTTCTCGGAGAACTTATTCACAATATGGATGTGATTAAGGAACTTGATGAATTAGGGATTAAAACGATTTATGAAATTCCTGATAAAGTTGAGAATTCTATTTGTGTTGTAAGAAGTCATGGTGAAGCTCCGGAAGTTTTTGAAAGACTTGAAAAAGCAGGGTTTGAAGTTGTTGATTTAACTTGTCTTGATGTAAAAAAAGTTCAACAAAGAGCGATTGAACTAGCTAAAAATGATTATTACGTTGTAATCGTTGGTAAGCCTAATCATCCGGAGGTTATTGCGATTAAAGCAAATGCAGAACAATTCTCTGATAAAGTTGTAGTTGCAACTACGATAGAAGAGTTAAAATCATTTGAATCCGAGATTAAAGCACACAAAAAAGTGGGAGTGGTTGTTCAAACTACTCAAATGCTTTCATCTTTGAATTTGGTTGTAAATTATTTAAACTCTATAGCCAAAGAAGTTTTGATTTATAATACAATTTGCCAATCAACAGCGATGAGGCAAGCTGAAGCTAAAGAAATGGCAAAAAACAGCGATTTAATGATTGTTGTGGGTTCAAAAAAAAGCGCAAATACAACACATTTGGCAGAAATTTTGAAAAATATAACAAAAACAATTCATATTGAAAATGACAAAGAATTAGATAAAGAATTAATAAAAGGAGCTAAAAATATCGGAATTACAGCCGGTGCTTCAACTCCACAGAATGTAATAGATAAAGTAATAGCTGTCGTAAATCGTGACTCGTGAGTCGTGAACCACAGTATACAGGATATTGACAAAACAAGAACTCGATATCCAAAAACAAGTAATAAAAACTAAAAAATACGATGGAATAATACAACAATTTATAAAGAAAGGAATAAAAGCCTTAACAACAATTTAGTATTTTTCAAGTAGACTTAACATAAAAATCAGTAGTAAAAACTAAAAAATACGATGGAATAATACAACAATTTATAAAGAAAGGAATAAA
>CAZHEI010000074.1:0-7962 GCA_964531425.1 uncultured Vampirovibrio sp.
TGTAATCTTCCGTTCCATCCAACATGGCATACCAACGGTGCAAGCTACCACGAGATATTTTCCCTAAAATCTCAAACGAATGAGAATTTGATGTATTATGTAATTTTACGAAATCATAATCAGCTTGTAGTTTATTTGTTGATTTTCTTCTGAATTCAAGCCATTTATGAATTAAATCCAATCTTGCTAATGCAATTTTTTTAGATTTCTCTGATGTGTATGTCATATTTAAAAATCCTTACATACACATTAATTGCTCTTGTTTAAGGAAACATCAAGTCCCAAATCTTAATCTCAGAGATATTTCAACACATATCAAACCAAAAGACAAATCAAAACGGACATTTTTGCACTAAAAGTGTCAGGTCTAAAATTCAAACACCAAGCAGAATAGATGCCAAAACAAATTCAAAATAAAAGAACATCTGTGCAATTTAGTGCAAAATTAAAGACAAAAGTGCAAAAATTGACCATCAAATCTCAACACTCTAAATTTGCTTTAAATTCCAAACAACTCGGCACTTTCGCCTAAAATCAACCATCCTAATTGTCCTGATAAGCATCAGTAAGAACCCCGAATTTGTGCAACAAATTTGCGGTTCGACTCCCGTTTTAATTTTTAAAACAAAAAAATGACCCTGGCGGGAGTCGAACCCACGGCAGACAGGGTTTAGGAAACCCCCGCTCTATCCTACTGAGCTACAGAGCCATAGAATATTTCATTTTTTATCAAAGTATTATTGTGCCATCTTTGTGCAAAACAAATACCGAAACATATTATAACATAAAATTATTCAAATTTTGCATAAAATACAGTAACTTGCAAAAGCTTGTCATTAGTGACATAATAAGTCTATGCCGATATAGCTCAGTTGGTAGAGCAACCCATTCGTAATGGGTAGGTCACAGGTTCGAATCCTGCTATCGGCAATTGTTTTTAGCAATTACATTAAATTTATTACACTAGCAACTAAAGGAGAAATTAAATGCTAAACGGACCGTTTTTAGACAGAAATTGGATGGGGCAAAACGAAAACTATGAGTCATCTGATATAATTATGCTCGGAATGCCTTTTGACGGTACTGTTTCCTATCGTCCGGGGTCAAGATTCGCACCGGAACAAATTCGACTTGCAAGTTGGGGTTTGGAAGAATATTCTCCTTATTTTGATAAACACCTAGAAGATTGCAATTTTCATGATGTTGGAGATTTAGAATTCCCACTAGGAAATACAAAAAAATCTCTTGATTTGATAGAAGAAAATGTCCGCCAAATTTATAAGGACGGGAAAAGAGTTTTTGGAATTGGTGGCGAGCATTTGGTAACTCTACCGGAGATAAAAGCTGTTGCAGAATTTTACAAAGATTTAGCTATCGTGCATTTTGATGCTCACACCGATTTAAGAGAAGAATATATTGGAGAATCTCTTTCGCATTCTGCCGTAATTCGTCATTCTGCGAATATTGTTGGGTTTGAAAATCTTAAGCAAATTGGTATTCGTTCCGGCATGAAAGAAGAATTTGAATTGATGAAAAAACATAACACTCTAATTCATGCTCATCATGAACTGGATTGTTTTAAAGATAAACCAATATTTGTAACTGTAGATTTAGACGTTTTAGATACATCAATTATGCCAGGAACAGGAACTCCGGAAGTTGGCGGGCTTAATTTTAATGAATTAGTTGATTGGTTTAAATATTTGTCCAACTTTAATATCGTTGGAGCAGATGTTGTCGAACTTGCACCGGACTATGATTCAAGCGGTGCATCAACAGCAGTCGCAACAAAAGTTATTCGAGAATTGTTAATGGCTATGTAAGATTTTGAATTATAGATTTAATCATCCTGAGTTATTTTAGAAATACATTCGATCAAGAATTCTCTTACATCATTAACAACTCCATCCCAATCTCCAATGGATTGTTGTCTGAACAATTTAATGCTATCATACCAATCACATTTGTTTAAATCTTCGTGCCACCGCCAATTAACCTCATAAGGTAGTAACACACAGCAAGGGATTCCTAATGCACCTGCGAGATGAGCAAGAGAAGTATCATTACAGATAACCAAATCTAAATTCATTAAAGCCGCTGCTGTTTGAGTAAAATCAATCAGATCCTTTCCGATATCCGTAACATCATATTTTGAAGTTAATTTTGACAATTCTTCTGAACCTTCAAAAGTTTGGAATGAATAGAACTTAGTATTTTCAATTTCAATCAAAGGAGCGAAAGACTCTGTTGGAATAACCCTATCTTTATCATAATAGGTATTGCCTTGCCATTTTATCCCTATTTTAAGCTTATCAGTATCAAAATACTTTTCTTTATATTCTTCTATTAATTTTTGATTCGCACACAAATATCCATCAGTTGATTCAAATACTCCATCTCCTTTTAATCCCAATAAATATGGCAAACTTAACAGAGGAACATGTACATCAAAGTCTATATTTTGTTCCGGAATAAAGCCTTCAATAATTTCATCAACACCAAGATTGCTCTGTGCAAAGAGTTGAGCTAACTGCTTTTGTGGATAGAATATAAGTTTTTTACAACGTTTTTTTAATAATGGTAAATATCTGGCAAACATTATTGTATCGCCAAAACCTGCTTCATAATAAACCAAAATTGTTTTATTTTTTATATTTTCACCTTTCCAAAGTTTTTCTTTTGTAGCAAGGTTTGGATAAGTTTTGTTTTGTAATGCAATAGCAGTCTCTCTGCAAATTCTTTCTTCAAAAAGCTTTAAACCTTTGTCATAATTTTTTGAACGCATCAAAGCTATTGCTAAAAAATAGTCCGTTTCTCTATCATTAGGCTTTAATTTCTTGCAGATTTTTAGCGCTGAAACCGCATTTTTAGCTTGATTTTCTACGCTATAAATATGAGCAAGATTATACCAAGCCTGATAAGAAGTTGGATCAATTTTTAAAGCTCGATCATAGAATTCTATAGCACATTTATTTTGTTTAAGATTTTTATATGCAAGTGCAATATTAAACATTAAAGAAAAGCTTTTGGGATAATTTTGCAAAACAGCACTAACGCATTTTATAATTTTATCAAACGAACCGACTCTTATATACGCTTGAAAAAGAGTTTCATAGAAGTATTCACAAGGATTTAGATTAACAGCTTTTTCAACCCATTCTATCGCCAAATCTGTTTCACCTTGCTGAAGTTTTAAAACTCCCATAAGATTGCAGACTTCTGCATTCTCACAATTAATTTTTAAGGCTTCCTTATAAGAATTTTCTGCTTCTTCTAGATTCCCATTCTGATGACTGTTAAAACCTATGTTAATAATTTCTTCTATTGTTTGCATAATTACCCTCTTCCGATTTAATTATACAAGGTCAGAGAAAAAAACGCATGGTTTATATATATGAAGTTTTAATTCTTACGAAAAGCAAAGGTTTTAAATAAAACGTAAGTAAATACAGCGCAAGCCAAGGTCGCAAGAATTTGCGCAAAATACACATTTAAAACTAATTTTTTGACAAAAACTTCTAACAAAAGAGCATTTATTAAATAGCTAAAAAACCAAGTTGTACAACATTTACAATATTGTTTAAAAAGATTCCCTTCAATATTAAATACAAAGCATCTTTGAGTTGTAAAAGATGTAATAGAGGAAATAATCCAAGCTGCAGCTAACGCAATTTGATAAGAATTTTGTCCAAAACAAAATACAAGCAAAGAATAAATTACATAAGATATTCCTGCATTTAAAGTTCCTATAATAAAAAATCTAATTTTATCTGAAATACTAAACCAATTCTTCACTATGTAATTTTATCATAAAGATTTTAATATTAATGCTTAATTTTTTCGTCAACTCACACATGAAAAAAATTATGTGTTACAATATAAAAAATTTAGTAGGTGAAAAATGAGTAAATTATTTGTAATTTCAGGTTCTTCAGGAGTAGGAAAAGGAACTGTTTTAAAAGAATTTCTTAAGAGAAATCCTGAATATAAACTTTCAGTTTCTTGTACAACAAGACAACCACGAGAAGGAGAAATCCACGGTAAAAATTACTTCTTTTTAACAAAAGAAGAGTTCAAGTCTTGTATTGAACGAGGAGAATTTTTAGAATGGGCAGAATTTTCCGGCAATATGTATGGAACTCAACGTCCTTATATTGAAGAAAAACTTGCACAAGGTAAAAAATTGATTTTAGAATTGGATACAATTGGTGCTCTGAATGTAAAAAAAATCATGCCGGAAGCTACTTTGATTTTTATACTTCCTCCATCATTTGAAGAACTGGAATCTCGACTCAGAGGTCGTCATACCGAAACAGAAGAAGCAATACAAAAGCGACTTCAAACCGTAAAATCTGAGATGGAAAATTCAAAACATTTCGACTACGAAGTTGTAAATGACAGTATTGAAAATGCCGTTCACAAATTAGAAGAGATTATGAAATAATAAGAATTTATTTAGAGTTTGCAGAAAAACTATTGTTTTTTCACATCCTCTTTATTAATTTCTTTTATTTTGTTAATCAATGCATACAACATATCGTCAATTTGTTGTGCTTCGCTTTCTGTAAATTCTTTTTCGTCTTCATTATGACTGTTAAATCCAAACGTATCTTTTGCATCAGGAGTATAACCATCTGCTTTATACTTGGTCTCACCTTGTGCTCCAAAAAAGTCTGCAAGAGCTTTGTACTCCGGACAATTATAAGAATTTAAACCTATTGAAGATGCTTGACGCATTACAGCTTTAATAACTCTATTACAATTGTGTTTATCAAAACTTTGATTTTGCATATAACCAATAATACCGAGTTTTTCATACATTGGATGTTCAGGCTTTGTTCCTTCATATTTATCAATCAACCCAATAACACTTTCTTTATTGAATTTATAATTTTTATTTTTATTGTGTATTATATCGTACAAATCACGCCTATATAGGTTTATAAATTTAAATTTTTCACCCCAGTCATTTTGTGTTCCAATGGCATTCTCAACACTATGTGGTTCAGGAGCACTTTGAGAACTCATTAATTCTGCAAGCGGTTTAGTCGTTCCATCAGCATAATGACAAGTCCCGTTCTTATCAACCTGTGTTACACCAGCCAGTTCTTTAAATTCTTTGGCTGAATTGTCATAGTAATAATGTTTTTTCTCTGATTCAGAATAATATACGTCTGAATGATAAGTTGTCCTATAGCCTTGTTCTTTAGCTAACAATTCTAAAAGTGGTTTTTTCGTACCGTTTGCATAATGACAAGTGCCGTTTTTATCAACTTGTGTCACACCAGCCAATTCTTTAAATTCTTTGGCTGAATTGTCATAGTAATAATGTTTTTTCTCTGATTCAGAATAATATACGTCTGAATGATAAGTTGTCCTATAGCCTTGTTCTGTTGCTAATTCAGCAATAGATTTATCTGTCGGAATTGTAACCTCACGTTTATTTTCCAAACCTTCAGATTTAATATCAGCTTTTGCATCAGCAACTATTGTTGAATTTTTATATGGATTTTCATCTCCTAAAAATTCAAAACTTTCTTTAAGTTCTTTTTCTGCAATTTCTGCTTTTGCAAGCCTTATTGCACGATACAAGTTATCAAACGCATTGGAATAGTCTTGACCTTTTGTCAATCTATTTCCACTACCAAATGCTTCCAAAGAATCATTCGCTTCTTCCAAAAGAGCTTTTGTTTCTTCTGAAAGTTTGTTTTCATCAATATCTTCAGCAACAGCTAACAATTTTTCATGCATTTTATCTGCAAGTGTATCTAATTGAGATTTTTTAGCCCCGTCGTTTTCTGCACCTCTTTTATCAATAAGAGTTTTCATTATATGTTTAGATTTAGTTGTATTATTTGAATTCCATGTGCTCAATAGCTCCATAATATCAACATCGTCATTCCACTCAAGCTCACCACCGTTTGTTTCTTTAAGAATTCCGAATTTTTTATCATTGTTATTATTAATTGCTGTATTCAAAGAACTTACTTTTGCAGTATAAGTAGAATTATTGGCAGATACAACTTCTTTTTTCGCTGCATCCAATTTCATAGCCTTAATTTTATCTGCATATTTATTATAAAAAACTTTTAAATCAGCAAATTTTTCATTAATTGTTTCTGTTTTTGTATTAATCGTTATTTTAGTTTTATAATCATTTAGCAAACTTTCATAAACCGATTTTTTAGGCTCCGTTGTTTCAGACAGTGTCTTACCATATTCTTCTAACAAGGAATACATTTTTCCATAATTATCAACAAGTTTTTGTTTTTCAGCTCTTTCTGCAGCTTTTTCTTCTCTTGCTGCAAGTTTTTCTTCCGGAGTCATTCCATCCGTATCATCAGGTTTTGAAGGTGAAATATGAACACTATCGCCAACTTGTCCCCAGTTTTGGTTGCTAAAATCAGTTTGCCCCCATAAACTGGACCAGTTTCCACCATTTAACATCCACGGCAAAGGTCCACCTTGCCACAAAGATTGAGCCATAAATGGGATTCCGGAAAAGCTTTGACAAATATTCATCCAATTTTTACGAATCGTATTTGGATTCCATTCATAGTTAAAATCTACCATTTTCGCCTCCATATTTCACATCTTTCTATAATTAACGGCATAAGTTTGAAAAACTTTAGATTTTAGAGTCAAATTGTTACAAAACTTAATTATTTTTAATCAGGTGAGTTCAAGAATCAACCCAACTTTTCGGAATTATAATAGACAGTAGTGCAATTAATTATTAAAAATAAACCTGTTATCCTGAAAGCGTAGAAAATAAGGATGTAAGTCCGTAATTTTCAAGCTGTTCAGGATCTAACCAATACATAAGTATCATGCCAAGTTGGTAAGATCCTGAAATACGCCTTATTTATTATCTTAACTACAAATACAATGTCTAATTTTGTCGGCTATTCAGGATGACATTATAATTTATAGTAACCGTCGACTCACGACTCACGGCTCACGAAAAACCGTAACCACTTGGTCTCTTAATCAATCTTACTCCCTTGCCCAGCGAGAGAGCGGATTTTCGGTAGGGCGAAGCCGAGCGATAGCGAGCAAGCCCGTAAGGTGTCGGTCGCTGTACCTCTCGCAAAACAATTCACTGGATTGTTTTGCTCGGCAGAGTGCCGGCTCCCCGAATAATCCAAGACAGGTTAGCTGAGGTGCGAATTTTTTTACAAAACTCTGTAACAAATTTTCCATTTCCCACTTTATAACTTATGTGTTAGAATTTTTATATGGATGATTTTAAACACTATACAGTTATGCTTAATGAAGCAGTTGATGCGCTGGAATGCCAAGATGGGAAAATCTATGTGGATTGCACTCTTGGAGGAGGAGGTCATAGTGGGCTTATACTCAAGCGCATTTCTCCCAATGGTAAACTAATTGCGTTTGACATTGATGATGAAGCAATTGCTCATGCCAGTGAACGTCTGAAAGATTATTCCAATTTAACAATTGTCAAATCTTCTTATACAAATATTAAATCTGAGCTCAAAAAGCTTGGAATTGAGAAAATTACTGGCGGAGTAATAATTGATTTAGGTGCATCTTATCATCAGTTAACTAAAGCTGAACGAGGTTTTTCTTTTTCAAAAAATGCGCCTTTGGATATGCGTTTTGACATGGAATCGGATTTTTCAGCTTATGATGTAGTAAATACGTACAAAGAAGATGATTTGGTTCAAATTTTTAGTGAATACGGAGAAGAACGATTTTCAAAAAGAATTGCTAAAAAAATTGTTGAAGTTCGCACAAAGAAAAAGATAGAAACAACGGGCGAGCTTGCAGAGCTGATAGTTAGCGCAACTCCGAAAATTAAATCAGCTATACATCCTGCAACCAGAGTGTTTCAGGCAATCAGGATTGAAGTTAACAATGAGTTAAAAAATGTAAATTTTGTATTGCATGATATATTGGATTTATTAGATGTCGGTGGTATAATTTCTGTTATAAGTT
>CAZHEI010000075.1:0-7877 GCA_964531425.1 uncultured Vampirovibrio sp.
CTTCTGCAACCTTGATGGCTACGGCAAACCAGAGTCCGAGCATAGCGTTGCAGTTAATTTAAAGTGACTAGGTGACAAAGTGATCAAGTGATTACAAGCAATGTTCCCTCGCCCTGCGGGAGAGCGGATTTTCGGTAGGGCGATGCCGAGCGATAGCGAGCAAGCCCGTAAGGTGTCGGTCGGACGTTACTCCGCCGACATCCCGAATAATCCAAGACAGGGCTAGGGTGAGGGGGCAAAATTTAGTGACCAAGTGACTAGGTGATCAGGTGACCAAGAGGTTACGGGTTTTGTGAATTGTGAATAGTGAGTAATGAATCGGGGGGGGGACTATAAATTATAATGTCATCCTGAATAGCCGACAAAATTAGACATTGAATTTGAGGTTGAGATAATAAATAAGGCGTATTTCAGGATCTTGCCAACTTGGCATGATACTAATGTATTGGTCAGATCCTGAACAGCTTGAAAATTACGGACTTGCATCCTTATTTTCTACGCTTTCAGGATGACGGGTTCATTTGTGTATTGAACAGTGAGTTGAAAAAGGTGACTGGGTGATTAAGTGAATAAGTTGTTACAAAAATCTAAATCGTTCTTAAGTATTTTGAAAAAAGTTTAAGACCTGTTTTTAAGATTTCTTGGTTTACGCAATAACCCAAACGAACAGTACCTTCCATCTCCATTGTTTCTCCGGGGAGAAGTGCAACTCCTGTTTTTGCTTGCAAACCTTTGCAAAGATTCCTTGAAGAAATGTCTTTTTTGTATCTTAAAAGCGCTGTTGTACCTCCTTGTGGAAGGTTAGCCTTAATATATATTTCACCATTCAACCAATCTTTTAAGATTTCCAAGCCGTTTTTCATAATATTAAAATTCCTAATAGCAATTTTATCCTTATTTTCCAAGGCTATTGCAGAAAAATAATCATCTAAAATGCTTACGCTGATTGTATTATACTCTCTATGTTTATTAATTTCTGCAATCAAATCTTCTCTTGCACATACCCAACCAACTCTTAACCCAGGAAGAGAATACGTTTTAGACATACTGCCCACGGAAATTCCTTTTTCATACATATCCGCAATGGATTTTGAGTAAGGATTTCCGTTCAAATTCAACCCTCTATAAACTTCATCAGAAAGTATCCAAACGTTATTATTTTTCGCTATTTGGACAATTCTATCCAGCATATCATCAGGAATTACCGCTCCTGTTGGATTATTAGGATTATTTAAACAAATCAATTTAGTTCTTCGAGTAATACTATTTTCTAATTCACGAATATTAGGTAACCAATTTGCCTCTTCCCTCAAATACAAAAGTTTTACATTTGTACCCAGCGCTTTTGGAATAGAATAGTGCTGTTGATAAGTCGGAACTATTGAAATCACATCATCTCCCTTTTCCAACAAAGATTCAAAAATAAGTTGATTCGCACCAATTGCACCGTGTGTAACCGTAATATTTTCATTTTTAACACTTGTATAAAGAGATTTTATTGCATTTTTTAATCGTCCCGAACCATGAATTTCTCCATAAGTGAGTTTTGTATCAAAAACACTCCAAGGATTATCAGGAGCACATATCATAAGCATTTCTTTAATACTCATCGGTTCAATACAAGTAGACGTTAAATCATATTTTGCAGACGGACAATAATAATTCATCCACTCTTCAATTTTAAAAGTATCTAATCTCATACTGATATATTAACACAATTAAATTCGCTAAAAACTCAAAATTACCAAAATGCTTTTGGCATCATTCTTTTGTATACCCAAACTTCTGTTCTGTCATAGGTTTGCGCAAAATCTTTTGCTAAATTTTCAGGAACACCGATTGCTCTTATTGGAAGGTTCAACTGTTCAGAAGCGACTTTCAGCTTTTCATAGCCGTTTATAATATCTTCTTTTGTTGTTTCATCGCCAAAATGTGTGTTAGATATCAGTCCGCAAAACTTTTTCCACGGTCGTTTTTCAAGTCCTTCAGAAAAAGTTACATATTCAATAATGTTTTCAGCAGTCGAAGTCTCAAATTTTGCTGTATTTACAACCAGATAAATACACAAATTATTTTCTTGTCCTATATCTGTAATAATATCCAAAATATCCAATCCACCTGCACCATAGCCAACATCAATAACTATGTCACCCTCATTTTTTAGACAATTAATTTGTGCCGGAGTTACATAACTTGCAGCCTCTCCTAATCCAAAATTATCAGGCTGAGTAATAACTCTTATGCCTAAATTCTCAAGTTCTTTTGCAATCGGGCGAAGTGTATATGCAGGTTCAACAGAATCTAAATCTACCAGTGTAATTCTCTTTCCCTGCTCAACAAGATGTCGTGCACGATTTAAAGATGTTTCCGATTTCCCGCTTGCATAAGCTCCTGCAAACACTTCTACAGTTCTGTTCATAGCTAAATTATAGCACCAATGCCAAATCCTGCAAATAAGCCGGTTAGGTGTTTTAAGTCAATTACTCCAAATATGTTAATGACAAAAATAATTACAGGAAATGTTAAACCTGTTTTTCAACGTTTTTTATAGGACATTCCTAAATTTCTAAAATTATAGTATAATATCTTCATTAGAAGAGGTAATTATGAAAGAAACAACTGTAAAATATCCGTTTTTAACAAAAGATGTAAAAATATATGAGCAAGATAATGGTCATAAAATAGTTTTAGCCTACAAAGAAGGTGGGATGGTTAATGTGTCAAGCTGGGTTAAAACCGGTTCTATTAACGAAAATGACAAAAACAATGGAATTTCTCACTTCTTAGAACACCTTATGTTCAAAGGTACTCACAAGCATAAAGCCGGTGAATTTGATCATATTTTAGAAGCCAGAGGAGCTATTGTTAACGCCGCAACATGGAAAGATTACACATTTTATTATGTAACTCTTCCTAAAGGAGAAAATAACGAAAACTTTAACCTCGCCATTGAACTTCACGCAGATATGATGACAGACCCAGTTGTTCCTGATTACGAGATGGGAGCCCCGTTTGATGTAAATGACAAAACTGTTACAGACAAACGTGAAAGACATGTTGTTATTGAAGAAATCAGAATGCGCAAAGACCAACCTTGGACAAAGGTTTACAATAATACAAATAATGCAATGTACACTTCTCATCCATACAAAAGAGATGTAATCGGTACTCCGGAGATTATTTCTCAAGTTGCACAAGAAGAAATTATGAATTATTATCGAACATTCTATTCTCCACAAAACGTGACTACGATTATCGTTGGCGAATTTGATTTTGATGAAGTTTTAGCTAAAGTTCAGAAAGAATTTAATTGGGGCGAAAGACCAATTCCTCCTGAGAGAAATATTCAACCTGATAAACCTGTTAAGCAAACTGTTTATATTGAAGAAGAGGCAAATATAAATTCTTCTTTCATGATGTTTGGATATCTTGGAGTTCCTGCTAGAGATTTGAAAAATCTAGTCGCTCTTGAAATGCTTTCAATCATTTTAGGCGAAGGAACAAGTTCAAGATTATACGTAAATTTGGTTGAAAATATTGAAGAAAATATTTTCAATATGATTGATGCAGAAAACTATTCATTCCGTGATGGTAGCAATTTCTTTGTACAAGCTAATTTTAATCCGCAATACAAAGATAAGGCAATAGAACTTGTTAAGGCAGAAATAGAGAAACTAAAAGAAAGTATTACAGAAAGAGAATTAAATAAAGCTAAAAAGAAACTTAAATCCCGTTTTGCGTGTGAAGTTGAAACCGTTTCAGAAATTGGCGAATCAATCGGCTATTATATGACGGTTTGTGATGATTTGGATTTAGCAGAACAATATATTCCTACTTGTGAATCTATTACGGCAGAAGATTTGAAAAATGTTGCAAAAGAATTCTTGAATATAAATAATGCTGTTATTTCGATTTTATGTCCAAAATCGTAAATAAATAGGATTGAAACCTCTTGATAAAATTGTTATAATAGGCATGCAATCCTAAAAAGTAACGAGGTTCCGGCTATGAAAAAATGCGGTCTTATAATTACTTGCTTATTGGTTTCAAGTATCTTTTTGTCAGCTTGCAATGCAATACCAAAATCTCCAATCAAATATGAACGTCGATTTGGTAAATATTTTGAATCAGAAAACAAAAAGCCGGTCGGAGGGGTTGTAGATTTAAGTGAAGGTCCAAAATTAAAATATAACGCAAATTTTGGTCCAAAGGATTTGAATTTTGATTTTAAAATAATAAATCCTTATTAAAAAAGATTATGGATGATATAAATAACAGAAAATTCGTAGGGCGATTAATTTTTGCAGTACTCACTGAACGAAAAAATGTGCGTGAAGCAATAAAACTTTTTCCTGAAACAAAGGATGTTAATATAGAGTGCGCTTATCACGCACTTGTTCATTATGCAGCAGATGAAGAAATGCGTTACAAAGATATTGAATATAGAGAAGCCCAAGATGATTATTTGGAATTTTTGGCTCAAACTCTTTCAGAAGGAAAATATTTACCTAAAAATATAATTGAAGAATATAAACCTTATTATAAAGGAACCTCTCATCTTTGGAAGAATGGTTTTAAGGGGTTTTGGAATGAATTTAAGCGATTTATTAATATATAATTGTGCTTATGTTATAATATACAAAGAGAGCTCAAGCTCTTTGGAAATTAGAGGAGTATAGAAATAATGATAAATAACGCAATACCGTTAAAAATCGCAGGTGTTGGATACAGCGTACCATCAACTGTTGTAACAAATGAAGATTTGACAAAATTATATGATACGTCTGATGAATGGATTTATTCAAGAACAGGTATTAAAGAAAGAAGACTTGTTTCCGGCAATGAAAGTGCTGTTGATTTAGGTATTGAAGCTGCAAAAAGAGCTCTTGATAAATCAGGTATAAAACCGGAAGATATTGAAATCATTATTGTTGCATCTTCTGCACCTCCTCAATTATATCCGGCAATCGGTTGCAGAATTCAAGCTGCGTTAGGAGTTCCTAATGATGCACCTGCTTTTGACATCACTGCTGCATGTTCAGGATTGATTTATGCGTTAAGTATTGCAAGAGGCTATATTGCATCCGGAATGTACAAAAACATTCTCCTTGTCGCAACTGACAACAACTCAAGATTATTGAATTGGGAAGATAGAACTGCATCAATCCTTTTTGGTGATGGCGCTGGAGCTATGGTAGTTACTGCATCAGAAGATGGAATTGATGATATTATTTCACTTGATATTAGGGCAAATGGTTCAATCGGAGATTTGATTCAATTGCATTTAGCAGGTAAAAATTGTCCGCTTGTAGAACCAAATGATGAAGAACCACAATTTATTAAAATGAATGGTAAAGAAGTTTATAAATTCGTAGCAAGAGTTCTTCCTCATTATGTAGAAGATATGATTGAAAAAGCCGGTATGAAAGCAGATGAAATTGATTATTTGATTCCTCATCAAGCTAATTTAAGAATTATTCAAGCTGTTCAAGAAAGACTTGGTTACAGTGATGATAAAGTCGTTACTAATATTAAATACTATGGCAACACTTCTGCAGCATCAATCCCATTGGCTCTTGTTGAAGGTGTTGAAAAAGGTAAAGTTAAGTTGGGTTCAACAGCTGTCCTTTGTGGATTTGGTGCCGGCATGACTTGGGGTGGTGCTATTGTAAGGCTGAGAGAAGGAATTTGCTAGGGGTAAATAAATAATTTTTGAGGTGCCAATTTGTAACCTCAAAAACTAAAGAAAAAACTTGTAGCAGTCGTTAGATGTAGGGTTGGTTAAGCAGAGCGAACCCACCACAAGATAAAATTTAATTATAAGGAGCATGAATATATGAAAAAAGTAGCATTTTTATTCCCTGGGCAAGGTTCACAAGCCGTAGGTATGGGAAAAGACTTATACGAAAATTATGAAGCTGCAAAAAATGTTTTTGACACAGCTGATGCAACTTTAGGTAAAAGTGTAACAACTATTTGTTTTGAAGGACCGGAAGAAGATTTGAAACAAACAGTTAACACCCAGCCTTCAATTGTAACAATGTCAATTGCAGCGATGGAAACTTTGCGTTCACAAGTTAATATCGTTCCTGATTATGTAGCTGGACATTCTTTGGGCGAATATTGTGCATTGTTTACAGCAGGTGTTATGTCTTTAGAAACAACTCTTAAAGCTATTCAAAAACGTGCAGATTTAATGGGACAAACAAAAGGTGGTTCAATGGCTGCAGTTCTTAATGCAAGTGAAGAACAATTGAAAGCCGGCTTAGAAGAAGGTTCAAAAGTTGGTTATGTTGATGTTGCTAACTATAATTCACCTGCACAAGTTGTTATCACAGGTGCTGATGATGCAGTTAAAGCAACATCTGAATACTTACTTGCTAATGGAGTAAGAAGAGTTGTTCCATTGCCTGTTTCCGGAGCATTCCACTCTAAATTTATGGAAGGTGCAGGCAAGGAGTTTGCTGAATTTGCTTCTGATTTAGAACTCAATGACGCTTCAATTCCTGTTATTACAAATGTTGATGCAGAAGCTACAACAAGTGCTGAAGATTTTAGAGCAAAAATGCCAAAACAAATTTATTCATCAGTACACTGGACTCAAACTATTCAAAAAATGGTTGCAGAAGGTGTTGATACATTTATTGAAATCGGACCAGGGAAAGTTCTTGCAGGTTTAAACAAAAAGATTGCACCGGACGCAACTGTTTACAATGTGTTTGACAAAGCTTCTCTAGAAAGCACCGTTCAAAGTTTAAAAGAACAATTAGCAGGAGTTTAAAATGGTTAAGCCAATTGGATGTTCAATTAAAAATAAAATAAAACTTGATACAAAAAAGTTTTATAATGAGCATCCTGATTTAGCGCCAAGAAATATTTATCTTGCAATGGACAGAGTAATTGATAAGAAACAAATTGACAGAACGATAGAAAACTTTGGTGAACCATTTTGGGTAAGAGCAAAAAATTGGCTCAAGTATAAAATAGAAGATTGGAAAAAATAAAGTAGAATGTAGGTTGGGTTTTCAACCCAACAAAAATTTAAAATAAGTAGTAGGTCAGGCAATGCCTGACAATAAATAGGTAGTAGGTCGGTTTTACTAAACCGACACGCAATAATAAGGAGAAAGTTTAAAATGACAGAAAGAAAAATTGCTTTAATTACAGGCGGCTCTCGTGGTATTGGTCTAGCGTGTGCTTTAGAACTTGCTAAAGCAGGTTGCGATATTATTATCAATGATATTTGTGAAGCAGAAAAAGCTCAACCGGCTATAGATGAAATCAAGGCTTGTGGAGTTAATGCTTATTTCTATCAATTTGATGTATCAAATGATGTTCAAGTTCAAGAAGCTGTTGATAAAATGATTAAAGAACACGGCAAAATTGATATCTTGTTAAATAACGCAGGTATTACAAAAGACGGTCTATTCTTAAGAATGGATATGGAACAATGGGAAAGAGTTATTAAAATTAACTTAACATCCGCTTATTGTGTAACACATGCAGTAATTAAACACATGACAAAAGCTCGTCAAGGTTCTATTATCAATATGTCAAGTATTGTTGGTCGTCACGGTAATGCAGGTCAAGCTAACTATTCAGCATCTAAAGCAGGTTTAATTGGTTTCACTCAAACTCTTGCAAAAGAATTTGGTTCAAGAAACATCAGAGTAAATGCAGTTTGCCCTGGATTTATCCAAACAGCTATGACAGCAGAACTTCCTAATATTGATGAATACTTAAAAGCTATTCCAATGAAGAGATTAGGAACTCCTGAAGATATCGCTAAAGTTGTTAAATTCTTAGCACTTGATACTGACTATGTAACTGGTCAAGCAATCGAAGTTGCCGGCGGTTTGATGATATAATTTTTTTAA
>CAZHEI010000076.1:0-7843 GCA_964531425.1 uncultured Vampirovibrio sp.
TTGCATCATTAGCTTCTGTAGCTAAACTTCCGTTCAAAGATTGTCAAGATGGTATCTCAAATACATTCTCTATCATTCCTAACGCATTAGGAAAAGATGAAGTGTTTATGGGTGACCTTGACATTCAATTAGATTGCGGATGTTGCGAAGGAACATGCGGCTGCTAGGAATATAATTAAGTGAATTATAAATGTGACTGGGTGACTAAGTGATTAAGTGACTGAGTGTTTACAAAAATCATTAAAAGTCAAACAAGTTTAATAAAAGAAAATAACGATATCTCTTAATCACTTAGTCACCTAGTCACTTATTCACTCAAAACAAAAGTTTATAAAAACACAACAAGAAGGAATAAAACAATGACAACACAACAAGAACAAAATTTAATAAACTTGTTAGATGGTTACGTTGAAAAAGGTGGACACCACTTAAACGTAAACGTATTTAACAGAGAAACTTTATTAGATGCACAAGCACATCCTGAAAAATACCCACAATTAACAGTCAGAGTATCGGGTTATGCTGTAAACTTCATCAAATTGACTAAAGAACAACAAGATGATGTTATCTCAAGAACTTTCCACTCTTCAATCGGATGTGGATGCTAAGAGATAAATAGATTATAGGAATGGCGGTCACTATAAAAACATAGTGACCGCCATTTTTATATTGAATAGTTTTGTTTATGACATGTCAATATTTCTTTTTTTACAGACTTTATGCTACAATTCTTGTAAAAACTGGAGGATTAAAGATGTTTAGCACAGAAATTCATTATGAGGTTGTAACTTTTTCTATCGGAGATACTAAAGCTGGTACCAAAATGGGAAAATTGCAACTTAAAGATACTGTAAATAATGAAGTTTTAAACTGTATCCTTTGGGAAGAAGCTTTAAATCGCATGGATTCTAAGCTTTTTAGAACTGGGAATATTTTGCGTATTGTTTCAGGCTCTTTTAACGAAAAATTTAACAATTGTCTTGTAAATTCTCTGGAATTGATTAAGGAAGCCAAAATCGGTCTGGAATTATCTGAAAGAGAAAATTTGTACAAGGAATTGATTGCGTATATTGATAAAATTTCTGATGAAAAATTGAAAGATTTTGTTAAAAAGATTTATGAAGAACACAAAGATAAACTTTTGATTGCTCCAGGGGCGAAAATGATGCACCATAATTATATTGGCGGTTTAATGGTGCATACTTTGGAATGTTTGCAATATGCTGATGCTAATTTAGAAGTATTCTTTCAAAAAATCAAAAAAGATGACGTTTATGCAGCTTGCTTGTTGCATGATATTGGAAAAGTATTTGAATATACGGTTGATTTGGAATCAGGGTTGATTGATTATGATGAAAACTTTAGAAAAGAGTGGATTACACACTCTCAGTATGGATTTACAATCTGTATGACTGCCGGATTTAAAAAAGTTGCAAAAATGATTGCAGCTCACCACGCAAGAACGGATTGGGGTGCAATTGTGGATTTGGATACAAAAGATTTAGAGCCGATTTATTACCTTGTTCATCATTTAGATGATTTGTCTGCAAAATTCGGCAGAACAAGTGTTAATATGTTATAATTTTCGATTTTTAGATGAAAAATAGATGAGGTGGTGCGTTTATACGCACCATTATTGTAACAGAGTAGTAGAGTGCAATTTTTTGCAGTACTATTGTGATATAATCAGCCTTATTGTCCAATTTTTCATTTTAGTCTTGAGATTTTATCCAAAAATCTGCTATAATAGCTCTATGAATATAAATCCCGTTAACAAAATAAGAAGTTTAAATCTGAAAGGTGTTGGAAGTAACGAAAGTTCTTCCGAGGTTTCTGTGCAAAATAATAGTGATTTAATAATGAAGGAGCTTGATAAAATGAGCAGTATTAATAACGTAAATATTTCAAAAAAAGATTACAAAATGAATTTGTCAATGGAAGATCTACAAAAGCGTACTCACAAAGATTATTTGACTACAAAAAAAATGTTAGCTGTAGATGCTCCGGAATATTTAGATTTAGCTGATGGAGATAAAGAGGCTTTAAAGCATCTTGTAAAAGCTGCAGTTGTTTTGGATAAAATCAATATGCAGCTTGATAACCCTCACAATTTGCCATTCAAAGAGTTTTTGGAAAAAGAAATTGAAAAAGGTAACGAGCAAGCAAAACTTACAAAAATTCTTTTCGATGCACAAAAAGGGGTTTGTGCATTGGACAGAGAATCTCACATGATTGAACTCGCTGATGGAATTAAAGAGCGTGCAGGCAAAGGCGTTTATCCTCAAGATTTAGACAAAGACGAGTTTCACGCAATATTAATAAATATGTTAAAATCAGGAAAAGTTGGAGAAGTTGCAAAAATTTTGAACCAACGTTCAGTTGTAGAAAGAAGCGGAGATGAATTAGTCGCTATTGATTACATTGATAAATTCAAAGATGATTTTGAATATATGGCTGGTGAGCTTGAAAAAGCTGCTGAAACTTCTACAAATGAAGATTTTAACGAGTTCTTGAAATTACAAGCAAATGCTCTTAGAAAAGCTGACCCAATGTTAGATGCTTATGCTGATAAAAAGTGGGCAACTCTTCAAGATACTCCGTTAGAATTCACTATTACAAGAGAAAACTATTCTGATGAAATGACAGAAACTGTTGTTGAGAATCAGGAATTAAAAGCTTTGCTTGATGAACATGAAATAGTTCCTGTAGCAAAAGATTTCTTAGGCGGAAGAGTCGGAATTATCAATAAAAAGGGCACTGATGCGATTCTTGGAGTAAAAAATTATCTACCTTTGATGGCTAAAAATATGCCTTTCAATGACAAATACGAACAAAATATTTCTCCGGACAAGGAATCTAAACAAACAATGGTTGATGCAGATTTAGTTGCTGTAACAGGAGATGTCGGAGAATTCCGTGCGGGAATTACTTTGGCTGAAAATTTGCCAAATGATGATAAATGGTCTATTA
This sequence comes from uncultured Vampirovibrio sp., assembly GCA_964531425.1. GTDB lineage: Bacteria > Cyanobacteriota > Vampirovibrionia > Gastranaerophilales > Gastranaerophilaceae > CAG-196. Next base: position 2,971 of record CAZHEI010000076.1, read on the forward strand.
CAAAGCTTGATGGCGGAAGAAGAAATGTTTATCACAGACAAATTCGTCTTATTACTTCTGATGATGCAAAAGAAAAAATGCAAAAACGTTTAAATGCGACTTTGAATCCAGAATTACATAAATTCTATAACGATGAAGCTGACCATTGGTTTACAGTTGGTCACGAAAACGGACACTCACTTGGACCAAAATCAGGAACAGAAGGTTTAGGCAAATACAAATCAATTATTGAAGAAAACAAAGCTGATATGGTTTCTCTTGCAATGGTTGATGTTTTAACAGAAGCTGGAATGTATACTCCTGAACAAAGAAATCAAATTATTGTAACTTATGCTACTGACAATATGATGATGTCAAAACCAACTATGAGTCAGGCTCATAGAGTTCGTTCAGTTATGCAAAACTATTTCTTTATAAAAGAAGGTGCAATAACAATTTCTCCGGAAGGAGTACTTGATATTGATATGGAAAAAATGGTTCCAACTGCAAAGAAAATGTTAGAAAAAATTATTGAAGTACAATTGTCAGGAGATTTCGCGACCGGAGAAAAATATGTTTTAGATAATTTCGTCTGGACTCCTGAAATGGATAAAATGGCTGAAAACATCAAGAGTGTTTCAAAAACTCTTAACGGTAAAGTTGAATCACCTCTTGCAGATAAGTTATTAGCCGAATAATGTCCAAGTTGCAAAATTAATTAACTGATTAAACCGCCAAGTGCCATTACATCTTCGTATTCGGCACCTGCTTCAAGCATTTCTTCTGCCGTGAATCCAAATAAAGTTATTGTATCAATGACTTCATTTTTGTGATCCATATTTTTTATAACAGAATCTAATGCGGATTCTCTTGTCATATATTGAAATTTGTTATTTATTCCCTGATTGAGGCTTCTGCGTTTTGATTTTCCCATTAAATACCTCTTTCCAAACCAAGAAGTGCTGCTCCAATCATACCTGAATAATTCCCAGCCACTCCAAGTCTTATAGAAGTCGGAGTCGTGCAAATTTCTTTGTTAACTTCTGTTTCAACTTTTTTTGTATCAACAAATTGAGCCATTGAACCGGATAAAACAATGCAATCAGGGTCAAAGATGTTTGCTAAACCTATAATTCCTACCGTTATATCGTTTTGCCAACGCTCAAAAATTTCAATCATTTTTTTGTTACCGTTCTTCATACCATCAATTACATCGTATGTTGTAATATCAGGATTGTTGAGCATTTCTTCTGCATCTCGTTTTAGGGCTGTGCCGGAAGCATAAGCTTCAAAACAATCCCAACTTCCGCAAGTGCATTTTCTACGTTTGTCTGGATACAATTTAAAATGCATTTCACCGGCTGCGCCTGATTTCCCTTTTAATAGTTTGTTATTAATGATAATTCCACCGCCAACACCGGTTCCTAGAGTCAACATTACAGACACCGTTGTACCTTTTGAAGCTCCTATTTTGTATTCAGCCCATGCCGCTGCGTTAGCATCATTTTCAAGGAAAACTTTTTTAGTGCTTAGTTCTTGGAAATTAATTGTATAATATCCTTCAACAAGATTCCCTGTTGAACCCAAAACTGCTGTATTCTCGTTATTTACAGCGCCGGCAGTTGCTATGGTAATCAAATCAACTTCGTTTTCATATTTTGCAATTTGATTTTTCAATAAAGTTTTTATTTCTTCTAAAGATTTTGGAGTTGAAAATTTATCAATTTCAGCAACAATTTCTCCGTTTTCGTTAACAATTGTGCTGTAAATTTTTGTTCCGCCAATATCAAATGCCAGTGCTTTTTTCATAGTAAATTCCTTTTGTTTAAAGCTCTACAGATTGAGCAACGAATCTTTTTGTAATCAATTGAGGTCGTGTAATTGCCGAACCAATTACAACAGAGTGAGCTCCAAGTTCAAAAGCCTTTTTGACTTCTTCAGGAGACCAAACTCTACCTTCAAGAAAAACGGGTTTATCAGTTGATTTAACAAGTTTTTCTAATAATTCAAAATCAGGTGTTTCTCCGGCTTCTCCAGATTCATCAGTATATCCGGCAAGAGTTGTGGAAATAATATCTGCTCCGAGTTTATCAGCATTAATACCTTCCTCAAACGTAGAAATATCTGCCATTGCAAGTCTTCCCGCAAAATGAATCAGTTGTATAAGTTGCTCAATATTGCTTCCATCCGGTCTAGGTCTGGAAGTCCCATCGAAAGCAATAATATCTGCTCCGGCTTCAATAAGTTCTTTAACTTCCTTGACTCCGGGGGTGATGTAAACAACACTTTTCCAATTTTCAGGTAATTTTTCCGGTTTTGTTAAACCAATAACAGGAACTCCAAAAGTGGTTGCATTTATTACATCTCTTTTACCTGCAACACGCAAACCTGCGGCTCCGCCATTGATTACGGATTGCATCATAGCCATCATACATTTTTCATCATACAATGGTTCTTCTGGCATTGCTTGTGACGAAACAACAACTTTTCCCTTTAAATCATCAATAATCATGACCTTATACTACAACAAAAAAAAAGTTATTGCACTCATTAAAAAAAGGTTTATAATGTTAAAGTAAGAGGTTTAGATTATGGCAGTAAAAAAGTTCGTAATAGCTTCAATTGCAGTATTAGGGCTAGCTTGTTTGTGTAGTGGCTGCAAAACAAAAGAGGAAATAAAAGTCCCTGTGGAAAATAAAAATGTTCAGATGAACGAAGTCCCTCAAAAAGTGATTCCGGTTATTCCTAAAAAAATAGAAAAGAAATTTGATTTATATTCAACAACTCCTTATGATTTGCCATTATTTTCTATTGTAGAGATTTCAAAATTGACACCGGTTGTTAAAAATTCCGTTGACAAACTTCTTGATGAATCTCAGGGTTTTTATTTGTTGCGAAAAGATAAGGATAAAATTTTTGTAGTTTTGCAAAATCCTGTAACGAATTCTGACACGTATCTAAGACATAATTTGCAATTTGCAGAGATTGATATGGAGGGAAATGTAAAGTATCATACTGCCGGTTATGGGGGATTAGAAGGAGAAATCTCTATTTCTAATGAAACTCAAGACGACAATTGGGAATTTGATAACTCTGTTGAACCTGTTAGACCGATTAAGCACATAGCTTTTGATGAAAATGGCAAAATTAAATTTACTGAAATTTGGAATTATGATGAAAAAGAACCTGTAAAATATGAAATGCAGGATTCTAATGGAAAAATTATTTCAATTTTTAAAGAATCTCAAGACAATGATTCAAATTTAAGAAAAGAACACGTATTTTATGATAACAATGGCAATACGACAATGAGTTTGTCCGTTAATTATGATGGCGCAAATATTTCACGAATGACGTTTTATAATTCACATGATTCAATCGATAGTACAAGTATAATGAGTGAATACTCAGATGGGGTTAAAACTAAGGAGCTTGTATATAACGAGGATTATGAATTAATAAATACGGTAACTTCATCTTATCTTGACGGTAAACGTCAAAATATAAAAATTTATGATAAAAATAATGCAGAATTGAATTCGCTTTAATAATTTTATTTTGTTTAAAAGCTAGGAAATGTTGAATTTGATTAAACATTTATTCTAACAAAATAATACTTATCAAAAATTGCCTTTTTGTTACAAATTTTAAACGTTTAGGTTGAAATTTGTCGAAAATCATTTATAATGTATGTAGATAGTTTTAATACGGTAAATCTTGCAACCGGACCAACTGGTGACAGTGGGAAAGCTAAGTCCACATAATTAAAACTATCTTTTTTGTTAGTTAATATTTTTCATATCGTTTCTGCTCAAGTAAATGGAATGATTTTATGTAGTTTTCATTTTTGTTTTTTGTAGTTTTAATAACTAATTTATAAAATTCGTTATCAGCTTTAAATAACATTACATCATATCCATTTTTTGATTTTACAATCTTGTTAGGCTTAGATGAAATTAACGGAATTTTTTTATAATCTTCAAATGTTACATCAGAGTGTACAAGTAAATTTTTTATTAAATTTTCGATTGAAAAATTTAAAATATTACTTTTAGTATCAAGTATTGCTACAACATCTTTACTAATGTTTCCAATTTTTATAAATCCTCTTAATTCGGTTTTATATATATTATTTCTTGCATATTCAACTCTTTCTCCCGCAAGTAAACCGTTTGTTTTTGATTTTATATCTAAGACTAAATTATATCCATAATTATAAAATTCTTGAAAATCCTTAAATTCTTTCATAGAACAATTCTAACATAAATTTCGTGTATTGGGAGCTGTAGCTATTGGGTAGTAAATGTTTGATTTAAGATTGTTGAAATATACATTACCAATGAAATAATAAAATCTTAGCTTTTTCTGTGTAATCCAGTTAACAAAAAGGCGAGATTTTTAAATCTCGCCTTTTTTATCTTTAACTTGGTATTTGTCAACGTGCGTAGCACCTATTCTTTAGTATATTCTGCATCAATTACATCATCATCTTTGTTTTCTGATGTTGTTGAACCTTGTGCGTTATCAGAATTTACTGTTTCGCCTTCTTTTTGTACAGCTTCATAAGCTTTTTGAGAAATAGCGAACATTGTTTGTTGTAATTCTTCTGACAATTTTTTAAGTTCATCAGCAGATTTGTTTTCATCCAATGCTTTTTGAAGAGCTTCTTTTTGTTCGTTCAATTTTTTAAGGTCTTCTTCAGAAATTTTACCTTCAAAATCTTTAACGATTCTTTCAGAAGATGCGATTAAAGAGTTGGCATTGTTTTTGATTTCTGCTTCTTCTTTTTTCTTTTTATCTTCTGCAGCATTAGCTTCTGCTTCTTTAACCATCTTGTCGATATCTTGTTCAGATAAGTTAGATGAGTTTGTAATTGTGATTTTTTGTTCTTTAC
>CAZHEI010000077.1:0-7840 GCA_964531425.1 uncultured Vampirovibrio sp.
ATTTACCCGCAGGAGTGGATCCTCCAAACTAATACTCAAACATAATAGCATAAAAATTAAAATTAGTGTGTTTGTCGTGTTCAACAATTGTCATTGAACACGACAAACTTGGCATTGACGAACTTCAATTTTTCTCAATTCATGCTATAATAAATCATATTTAAAAGGAGAAAAATATGATTAAGAGAGAACCAAGTTGTGCTTTAGAGCAAGAGTTATTTAAGAATGTTTTTGATAAAACCCCTGAATATATAAAAAAAATAAATTTATTGAATTTTGATAATGAAAATGAGTTCACATTTACACTTAAACGTGAACATTTGCACGCTTATAACCCTGAAACAAACCCGGAAGGTTTAAATCTTCTTGATTGGTTTGCCGGTTATGCAAAAGAAGCAAAAGTTTCAACGGCAGGTATTCGTGGACCACAAAATATTCTTTTTCCTCAAGATACAAGATTCCCGATAAATCTTGTGGGAATTGTTCTTGCAACTCTTGCAAAGGCGCTTGTGGCTCGAGAAAAATATGAAGGAAAAGAAATTCGTAAACTTGTGGGTAGAGAAGTTAGATATAATTCAGAATTGTATTTGGATGCTATCGCTAGAATTCAGGCTGCACAAGGAATTAAAACTTTGACTCCACAAGAAAGAAAAACTATTCCAATCTGGCTGGCTTCATTCTTAGCGTTCAAACTCGACCTTGTTGGCGGGGAATATATTACTTCAAGCCACGGAATTTCTGTAAAAACAGCTACAAAAGATTTGAACTCTCAAGGTAGCCAATATCTTCCGGAAGAATCTTTGGAATTTGTAAACAAAATTCAAGAGATTTTTGATATTGCGGAACGAGAAGGAAAATATGAAATTAAAATTTCAGCAAAAAATGATTCACTAATTGATGAAGAAATTATGACAAGATTAAATGATGGTGTGGATTTGTATGTTGAATACTTGAAATCAGGTGTTGCTCAAAACCTTGATTCTGTAAAACAAATGCACAATAAACTATTTATTGAAAGCGTTGGAGGATGTGCTTACAGAACACTTTCAAGAGTTTTAGATAAACTTGAAATTTCGGATAAATATATCTGGAATAATATTGAGGAAGACCCATTTTTCCATTCAATAGGTAAATATGATACAGACCCAAAAGGAAATAAAGTTTTTTATGATTATTCAGTAGATGCAACTGTTGTAGCAAAACGTCCAAATGGTGAAAAATTCTTCCCAGTAATTGAATCTTTGCATTATGAAAAAGTTTTAGCGGACAAACCTTTAGGGACAGTCGTTCTGATAACAGACCCTGACCACGACAGATTAACTGTTTGTCAAATCGAATCTGTAGGTTCAATTCCAATGTTAGAAGAATTTGGTATTTCTTATATCAATTTGGAGGAAGAAAGAGTTTTAACTGTTTATACAGCAAACCAAGCGTTCTTAATGCTTATGAACTACAGAGTTAAACAGCTTAAAGCTCAAGGTAAATTCAAAAATCATCCTCGATTTATGATTAAGACTACAGCGTCAGCGCTTAGTTGGGATGAGTGGGCAAAAGCTCATGGCATAAAGGTTGTTAATGTTCCTGTCGGTTTTAAAGAAATTGCAAATATTATGAAAAAAGTTGAACTTCAACTTCGTGAAAATCCTGATTTAGAAGTTAAAGTTGAAGATGTTTTCGGTAACGAAATTAATCTTGGGGTTCAACCTCGTCTAATTTTTGGAGGCGAAGAATCTGGCGGAATGATTATGGGTTCAGAGGATTTAATCGAATCAATGAGCGGAAGAAAAGCCATTGCAATGAGAGAAAAGAGTGCAACAGAAGCTATAATTGTGGCTTCAGCTCTTGCTGCTAAATTAGAAGAAGATAATAAAACTCTTTCTGAATATTTGGAAGAAATTTTTAATGAATGTAATATCATTGCAAAATATGATGTTCGTGAAGATATTTCTTACTATAACGAATCTGAACCGGATATTGAAAAACTTAAACAAGCAAAGATTGAAGGCGAAAAACAAAGAACAAAAAATGATTTATTCTATCTTTCACTGGCTATTGCAATAAGAGAAGGGAAAGCAAATTTGGATTCCGTGAAAAAAGTTCTTGATAATGCTTTTGCAGAACTTTCTTTTGATAATCTTGTTGATGTTAAATTCGTAGGAGATGGAACTTATTTGAAATTCTCTGACAAATATATTGAAATCAGACCGTCAGGAACTGATGCAAAGACAAAAGCTTACGGTGGTGGAGAAAACCTTGAAAACATTAGTGAATTTGCAAGAGTTTTGGGTAATTATTCGGGCGATAGAACAGAATTGCACAGAGAATTAATTAGTGAAGAATTTTACGAAAACTCCAAAGAAACCGCTCTTGATTATTATTTGAAATTTGTTGATAAGGGCGCTGATACAAGCGTTTTTGAAATACCTGAATATGATTATTAATCCATAATTGAAAATGAAGACCGGTCGTTTAAAACCGGTCTTTATTTTTGCTAAAGAATATTTGTTTGGTTTGTTAAATAGTCTTATCAACAACTACTTTATGTAATCCTTTTGGATTGTCAACATTGCGTTTAAGTTTTAAGGCTGTTTCAAGTGCAAGAAGTTGTAAAATTACAACATTTGCAAAAAGTTGTTGAATTTCATTTTCGCAATCAACTGAAATATGATAATCAGGTTTTATACGTTCATCTCCGTGACCAATAATAGCAAGGGTTGGTGCGTAATCTTCTTTAATTTTATTTAGATTGTTAATTGAACGTTCAGAAACTGTATCTACAGAAATAAAAATCAAGGTAGATTTGTTATTTAAGACTGCAACATGACCGTGCATAAATTCTCCAAGAATTGCAGCGCTAATGTTTTTGTAAGAAGTTTCTTTTATTTTTAAAGCCCCTTCTTTTGCTAAAGAATATGAAATGCCGTCTGCTGTTATAACAACAACATTTTCTTTTGCCAAATGTTTTGCTAATTTTTTAATTTCGTCTCGTTTACCGATTGCTTTTTCGATTATAGGTGGCAAATGAAATAAGGAATTTTTATATTGTTTTGTAATATTTTCAGGCTCAATGTTTTCAATGAGTTTTAGCGAAATAAGTATTAAACAAAGCATTTGCGAGGTGAAAGATTTTGTTGCAGCGATACCGTGTTCAATTCCGGCATAACAAGCAACTTGATAATCACAAGAATTCCAAATAGTAGAATTTTCTTGATTTGTTATACATAAAGTTGGAAGATTTGTTTCTCGCTTTACACGCTCTACAGATTTAAGTGTATCACTGGTTTCTCCTGATTGAGTGATAAAGACATAGAGTGTATTTTCATCGTGTGGAATAAGATTTTTTAATAAAAATTCGCTTGAATAAATTGCACGAGTTTCTATTTTAGAAATTTTTTCAACTAAATCAACAGCAAATCTTGCACAATGATAAGACGAACCACTTGCAACAATAACAATTTTGCGAATATTTTGAGGTAATTCAATTTTTATTTCGCCTGTTTGTGGGTCAATATATTTCATCAAAATATAAGGAATAATGCTTGTTTGTTCCTTAATTTCAAGTTCCATATTCGTTTTTTTCTTTGCAAAAAACATTTAAAGTCCTCTTAAGGTCTACTATAATAATAACATATTTTATAATTTTTTAAAGCGTGTATAGCAGATTTGTATGAACAAAATTAAAGCCAAACATTACTAATAAATTTCTATATTATTTTTCTCAATTTCATCTTTGAAAGATTGAGGCAAATCTTCAAATATATTGACATCAACCAAGAAAGGAATATTGCTTTCAGATAATATTGCCTTTAACTCAAATAAGTACTTATCAGACGGAAAGTTTTTTATTGTCAAATCCAAATCACTTCCATCATGTGCTCTACCGTTAATACGGCTTCCATAAGCATAAACTTTAGAGTTTGGACAAAAGTCTTTTAAGATATCCAATAGCATTTGTAAATCTTTTGGTTCAACAAAAAGACTACTCATTTTCTATAATCCTTTTTAAATCTTATTTCAAGCCGTTTTCAACGATAACTTTTGCTAGGATTCCATTGATGAATGACGAAGAATCATCTGTTGAATATTTTTTAGCTAATTCAACTGCTTCATCAACTACAACTTTTACAGGAGCACCTTTTACAAAAAGAAGTTCTGTAATTGCAATTCTTAGAATGTCTTTGTCCATTTTAACCAGTCTTGAAATATCCCAGCCATTTGAATATTTTTGAATTTCAGCATCAACAGCTTTGGAATTTAGTTTGAATTGTTCTGCGATTTCAATTGTATAATTTTTAACTTCAGATTGATTTTCCAATGTTGTAAATTCAGCGATTTCAAGCGCCAAAATAGCTTTTTCTGCTACGTCAAGCATAACATCAACTTTTGCTTGCATTTCATCTGTCATAGGAATTTGAACCGGTTTGTTTTTTGCACCTAGCGGACGAGAAAGATTGCTTTCGTGTTCTGCTTCATAGTCATCCAACATTGCTTTAATATCTATTAAAGAACCAACAGTAAGTTTAAGTTCTTCAGATGCTGAGTTAGAAAGAATTCTAACTGATTTAAGCATAATATTTTCAAAATCATTACGAGAGTAATGTGTAATTTCTTTTTCAAATTGTGAGAAAAGTATAAGTGCCAATTCTCTTGAGGCGCGTCTAGCTTGCATATTTTCGTTCTCCTGTTAAGTTTTGTCTTTTTATCTATAATAACATAAAAAATATGATATAATAAAATCTATCGGAGGAAAATTTATGGAAAATAAAAAACGAGCAATAATAATCGTAATTGATTCAATGGGAATTGGTGCAATGCCAGATTGCAAAGAGTTTGGTGATACGGAAAAATGCAATACATTAAGAAATGTTTGTGCTTTTAATAAAGGATTAGATGTTCCTGTTTTGGAAGCTATGGGATTAGGCAATATTCAAGATTTTGAAGGTATTGAAAAAACAGCAACTCCAATTGGTCAATACGGAACACTTCAAGAAAAATCAAAAGGAAAAGATACAACAACCGGACACTGGGAAATAGCAGGACTTGTGAGTGAAAAACCTTTTGCAACTTTTCCAAACGGTTTTCCAAAAGAATTGGTTGATAAATTTGTAGAAGAAACGAATTGTGGAGGAATTTTAGCAAATATTCCGGCAAGTGGAACGGCTATTATTGAACAATTGAATGACGAACATCATTCAACAAAATACCCGATTGTATATACTTCTGCTGACAGTGTTTTTCAAATTGCTGTTGATACGGATTTGATACCGCTTGAAACTCTTTATAAATGGTGTGAAACTGCTCGCAGACTTTTGGATGAAGGCGGATATAATACCGCTCGTGTTATAGCTCGTCCATATAAGGTTATCGATGGAAAGCCAACCAGAATTTCTAAAGATAGACGAGATTATTCAATGGTTCCGCCAAAAGAAACTATTTTGGACAGAGCAAAAGCTAGAGGGATGAAAGTTATCGGGATAGGAAAAATTGAAGATATTTTTTCTAAAAAAGGTATTACTCACGCAATTCATACCGGTTCAAACAAAGAAGGCTTGGAATTAACCTTAAAAGCTCTTAAAAATGAACTTCCTTTAAGCGAAATGAAGTATGCAGAGGTAAATATATCTGATGAAACACGTGAAATCATATTTACAAACCTTGTTGATACAGATATGTTGTTTGGTCATAGAAATAATGCAGAAGGTTATGGTAAAGCAATTGAGGAAATTGATGATTATTTGGAAGAAATTTTGCAATTAATCGGAGAAGATGATTTGTTGATTGTTACAGCTGATCATGGTTGTGACCCGACAGTAGAAGGAACAGACCATACAAGAGAATATGTACCTGTGCTTTATTATTCCAAAAATATTGAGCCAAAAGATTTGGGTTTAACTCTAGGTTTTGATTCAATAGCAGAGCGTGTAGAAAACTGGTTATTTTAAAATTTGATTTTGCATGTATAATTAAGTTGTAGCAAAGTCAGCAGAGGCTGAACGGTGAAAATCGAATAAAATTGTAGGTCTGACCTATGTCAGCCGACCACAAAACGGTCTACAGGTGTGAACCCGCTTGTAACAGAGTCAGCAGAGGCTGACTAGTGAAAATTGAATAAGATTGTAGGTCTGACTTATGTCAGCCGACCATATATTATAAAAGAAAAAGGAGAAAAATAATGAACGTAAAAGTTAATGATTCATGTATCGGATGCGGCGCTTGCGAATCAATTTGTGACGCTGTATTTTCAGTTGAAGATAGAGCATGCGTAAAAGAAAACGCAGTTGCAGGTAACGAAGATTGTGTTAAAGAAGCAGCAGATGCTTGCCCAGTTGGCGCAATTGAAGTTGAATAATTATATTGAATTAAAACGGGGGCGCAGTTTCAACTGTGCCCCCGTTTTTTTATAAATGTATTATTTTTACTTTTTGTTTTATAATAAAAAACATAGAGAGGTATTGGAAATGTTAGATATAAAAGTTATTAGAGAAAATCCTGAAAAAATTAATGAACTTTTGAAAAGAAGAAATCCTGAATTATCAATTGATGAAATTATTAATATTGATATAGAGCGTAGAAAAGTTCAAGCACAAGCAGATGAACTTCGTGCGAAAAGAAAATCAGAATCTCAAAAAATCGGAATGATGAAAAAAAATGGAGAAAACACGGATTCTATACAGGAAGAAGTTCGTAAACTTGGAGATGATATAAAAGTTCTTGAAGAAAAACAAGTTGAATTGGATACTAAACAACGAGATTTGTTGCTAAGAACTCCTAATATTCCGGATGAAACAACTCCAATTGGTCAATCAGAAGATGATAATCCGACTGTAAAAACTTGGAGAACTCCAACTGAGTTTTCATTTACTCCAAAAGCTCACTGGGATTTATGCGAAGAAAAAGGAATTGTAGATTTTGAAAGAGGAGTTAAAATTTCTCAATCAAGATTTACTTTATATAGAGGAAAAGGGGCTCGTCTTGAACGTGCTATTATTCAGTTTTTCTTGGATTTGCATACAGAAGAACATGGATATGAAGAAATTTTGCCACCGTTTATGGCAAATGCCAGAACTATGACTGGAACGGGTCAGTTACCTAAATTTGCGGAAGATATGTATAAATGTGTTGATGAAGATTTGTATTTGATTCCAACAGCAGAAGTTCCGGTTACAAATATTTATCAAGAAGAAATCTTAAATGAAGAAGATTTGCCTAAGTATATGACGGCTTACACACCGTGTTTTAGACGTGAAGCCGGTTCTGCTGGTAAAGATACAAGGGGATTAATCCGTGTTCATCAATTCAATAAAGTAGAAATGGTTAAACTTACTACTCCGGAAACTAGTAAAGACGAACACGAAAAGCTTACCAGAAATGCAGAAAGATGCCTTGAACTTTTAGGACTTCCATATAGAAGGGTTGCACTATGTACTGCTGATATCGGTTTTAGTGCAAATAAGTGTTTTGACTTAGAAGTATGGCTACCTTCTTATGGTACTTATAAAGAAATCTCAAGTTGTTCAAACTTTGGAGATTATCAAGCAAGACGTGCTAATATAAGATATAGAAATAAAGAAGGAAAAGTTCAATTTGTTCATACTTTGAATGGATCCGGACTTGCAGTTGGAAGAACATTCGCAGCTATTGTTGAAAACTTCCAACAAGCAGATGGAACGATTATTATACCGGAAGTTTTAAGAAAATATACCGGTTTTGATAAAATATAAACCTTAAAATTTCATAATTGATAAATAAACCTTGAACATATTATGTTCAAGGTTTTTTTTAAGGAAAAGAGGCAGGCGGTAAAGGAAATTGAGCTACCCTTTACCTATTTTAATAACGA
>CAZHEI010000078.1:0-7716 GCA_964531425.1 uncultured Vampirovibrio sp.
AACAATGAATCCTTAAAATCTCAAATGAAAGCCCAAATTAAATCAATGCTTGAAGCAAAAGGTATTCCATTTGATAAAGTTGAAACTATTTTTGAAAATGTATACAATCAAAGTATCACCGACACATTAAATGCTGATGGTATGATTACAGGTAGAGGTGCTAGAGGGTTAAGTAGCAAGGGCAAAGCTTATATTAATATCAAAAACCTTGTTGATACATTTATTACAACATTCAATAAAAACATTGAAAAAACTATTGATGAAATGAATGCATCTAATACAGACATGGATATTAAAGATATTAATGTAACTGAACTTGCAACTGATGAAGATGGTAATGTTGATGAAAACCTTGTAAATCTAATCAATTACGGAGGAACGATTAATCGAACATCAAGAAATTACGCAGAAAATATTCTTGAAAAACTACGAACAACAATGAGAGCTAAAGCAAAAGCTATGTGTACTGCTAATGGTGTTGAATTTGATGAATCTATCTTTAAAACTCAATTCAATAATGCAAAAAGCCTGGCTGCCGGTAATCAATTTAATGTAAATGAAGCAGGTAGAGTTGGTATAATTAATAGAAGCTTGGAATCCTTAACTAATGGAGCTTTGGGAAACATGAACCCACAACAAATGATTACAGAATTCTTAACTACATTCAAGACAAATTACACAACTTGGGTTGAAAACCAAAAGACAAAAAATAAATAAACAAAGAAACAAAGAAAAACACCTTCCTATTTACGGAAGGTGTTTTTTTGACTTTATTATCCCTTAAAGTATATAATAATATATAAGAGGGACTAAATATGAAAAAGGTTTTGATATTAATATTTTCAGCTTTTTTAGCTATAAATACAACTTGTGCAGCCACTCTGAATCCGGTTCCTGGACAAGTAAAGTTACCTGCAAAATATACGCAAGAATACATTGATAGCCTTGCAGACGAATATAAGAAAGTAGCTGATGACCAAATATTTCATGTTGCATTGGATATGATGAAGGGAACAAATGCAGATTTTTCAAGAAAAGCAATTTTGGGCTACAACTTGACTCAAAAGCCTGTAAAAATAGAATTTAAAGACCTTTCCGAATTAAATCAAGCTTACGCAAGTTATGATGCTGTTGGTTGGAAAAAGAAAAATCGTTTATATATTTATATAAATCCAAAACACGAATACGCACCACCGGCGGCTCTTGCAGCTTTGCTTGCGCACGAAGCTTTGCATCAGGATGAGTACAATTCTTTAAGCGAAGAAACTTATGCTTGGACAATGGAAGCTAATGTTTGGTGTGAAATGTTAAAACGTTATCCTGATTCAAATAATCTGGAATCTCCATTAGTAATGCGAGAAAACATTTTAAAACAATTACTGGAAAAGGGTAATTATACAAACAAATATATAAAGAAAACCGTTTATGCAAATGACGGATATAAAAATTTGCCTTTAACATCTCCGGGGTTTAGTGGCCAGTAAAATATTTATAAAATTTATAATAAGCATGCTTATTACTTAAAAGTATATTGATTACACCTCGTTGTTGATGTTAAATTAGGTTATGAGAGTAAAACAAGTAATAATTCCTCTATTACTAATCCTTATTTTAGTAATATTCAACAAAGTATTTCTTAGCACTTTTAGCAGGGCTAACAATTATTTTGCTACACAATCTTTGTCTACAAACGAAGTAGTGCAACCACAAAAGCTTTTTGATAAAACTTGGAAAATAATTTACAGAGATTATTACGAACCTTCACTTAACCATCAAAATTGGTCTAGGTGGAAAACTCATTATCAAGGTAAAATTAAAACAGAAGAGGATGCAAAAATTGCGATTGATACAATGATTGCAAGTCTTAATGAACCTTACACAAGGTTTATGAATAAAAAAGATTTTGAAGACTTAACCACTTCCATCACATCAAAAATTTATGGAATCGGTGTAAATATTTATTCAAATGCCGGCAAAATCGAAATTTTCAATGTATTACAATCTACTCCGGCTGATATTGCAGGGATTAAACAGGGCGATATTATAATTTCTGTTGACGGAAAAGACACTCACGGAATGAATATTTCAGAAGTGGCGAGTCTTGTTAGAGGTCCTGAAAACAGCGTTGTCGAGTTGACTTTAATGCGTGATGGAAAGAAAATTACTAAAAAAATCAAACGAAAAGAAATAAAAATAAAAAATGTCAAAAGCTCAGTTTTAGATAATCACATCGGATATATTCAAATCGTAAGTTTTATGGGCGGGACAACTCCTATCGAATTTGTAGAAGCTCTAGAAAATACTAAAAATACTGATTCAATGATTATTGATTTACGAGGAAATACCGGCGGATTGTTGGATAATGCTGTCTTTATAGCTAATATGTTCATTAAGCAGGGAGAAATCGTTGAAATTATCTATCGAAACGGACATAAAAAATCAATAAAAGCTACTCTTGAACAAAAAGCTTTTGAAAAACCTCTTGTAGTTTTAGTTAATGGAGCAAGTGCAAGTGCCAGTGAAATTCTATCAGGTGCACTTAAAGACTACAAACGTGCCAAGCTTGTTGGTAAAAAGACCTTTGGCAAAGGGTTAGTGCAAAAAGTTGTGCCACTTCCTAACAAAACCGGTGTTAATATAACAATTGCAAGATATTTGACTCCTAACGGGACAGATATAAACAAATTGGGAATAAAACCTGACATTGAAATCGGAAATGAATATGATTTTTATTTGAATAACAGTAAAAAAGATATTCAATTGGAAACTGCGAAAGAATTATTAAATGCAAAGAATTAAAGAAGAACTAAAAAGGCTGGCATCAAACGGACAATTAAGAAATATTCCTTTTATACAATCTAAATCAGATGGAAAGATTGTTATAGATGGAATTGAATATGTTAACCTAGCCTCTAACGATTATCTTGGAGTAAGCACAAAAATCGAACTGGCAAATGAATTTTTGTCCGAACATAAACCTTTGATGTCTTCTGCTTCTGCAAGACTTTTAACAGGATCTTCTCCTGAATATACCTCGCTTGAAAATATTATTTCAAACTTATTCAACAAAGAAGCTTGCCTTATTTTTAATACTGGATACCAGTGTAATTTAGGCGTAATCTCAGCACTGTGCCAGAAAGGAGATGTCGTTTTTTCCGATAAACTCAACCATGCCAGCATAATTGACGGAATGCGACTTGCTGAAGGAGATTTTATCAGGTACAAACATTTTGATTATGATCATTTGGAAAAATTGCTACAAACAAAGCGTAATCAATATAATAGGGCAATTATTGTATCCGAATCAGTTTTTTCAATGGATGGAGATGTTGCTGATATTGACAAACTTGTTGAACTCAAAAATAAATATAATTGCCTTTTAATGATTGATGAAGCACACGCTTTTTGTGCTGTAGGAGATACTTTAGCCGGACTTAGTTACAATAAAGACGTTGATATTATTACTGCAACTTTTGGAAAAGCAGTTGGTTCTTTTGGTGCGTTTTGTGTTGCAAATAATGAAATAATTTCTTATTTGGTAAACAAAGCCCGCTCATTTATCTTTTCGACTTCAATTCCACCAATAAATATAGCTTGGTCAAATTGGATTCTGACAGAAAAACGGAACTATTTGGAGCAACAAAAATTAAAGCTAAACAATCTTACAAAAAATGTATTGGCTTTAGTAGAAAATACTCCATCTAACTCTCAAATTATTCCAATAATAATCGGCTCAAACGAAGATACTCTAAGAGTATCGGAAAAACTGCGTTCTGAAGGTTATTATGTTCCGGCAATACGTCCGCCAACTGTTCCGGAAGGAACATCTCGTTTGAGAGTTTCATTAACAGCAGATTTAAATTTTGAGGATGTAAAAAAAGTTATTTATTTAGCAAGTTGTTAATTGGTTTTAAACTTCTAACGGTTTATCCAATGAATCTATTTTGATATTAACTTTATTTGGAAAAACATGTTTAATGTTATTAATCAAATCATTAGATGTGCTTACCCAGAACATTGATGATGTCATGATTTTTGCGCTATAACCGTCAATTTCAGGGAGTTTAATCATTACAGGGTCATCGCCGTGATATTTTGCTAAAATATTTTTGATTCCGCAAAGTTCTTCATACTTAATTTCTTCCAAAAGGCAAAGTGTTACAATGTTGGAATTATCAACTGATTTAACTGTTTCAACAACAAGGCTCAATTGGTCTTCCCCTCTGTGTTGCAATCTTCCGGTTATAACAACCTTCATATCAGGTTGCAAAATTTCGCCGTAATCCAGTAGTTTTTTATGGAAACAAACGGCATCCACTTTTCCTGTCAAATCTTCTACTGTCACAAATCTCAAGAATTTTGACGGATCTTTCTTTGTTGGAATTTGTCTTGTTGCAGTAATAAGCCCACAAATTGTTACCAAAGTTTCATCAGCCACTTCAGTTAATTCAGAAATTCTATGTGAAATCAAGAAGTTTAATTTATCTCTTATAGAGAACAGCGGGTGTGATGTGACATAAAATCCTAAGAACTCTTTTTCAAAAAGTTGTAATTCTTTGTCTGTGTATTCTTCATCACTTCCAACAAGTTGATACTGAACACCGGAAAAATCTTCTCCATCGTTACCTAGAGCTGCAAACAAACTTACTTGTCCCATTGCTCTGTCGCGAGCCTCTTTAGAAGTTACGTCCAGTATGTGTTCCATATTTTCAAAGAGTTGTTTTCTACTTTTTTCAATGTTTGAAAATGCTCCTGCTTTAATTAAACCTTCCAGAGATTTTTTGTTTACATATTTCCCATCAACCCGTTTGCAAAAATCAAAAATACTCGTAAAATCCCCGTTTTCTTCTCTTTCCTTGATAATGGCTTCCACAACAGGAGCGCCAACACCCTTGATTGCAGCCATACCAAAACGAATATTGTCGCCGTCCGGAGCGTATTCAAGATACGATTTATTGATGTCAGGTGCTAAGACTTTGCAACCATATTTTTGAGCTTCTTCAATATATAATTGTGTTTGGTCTTTATTATCAGATACGCTTGAAAGTAGCGCTGAAAAATATTCTACAGGATAATGGCATTTCAAGTATGCAGTTTGATAGGCAACAAAAGCATACGCCGCTGAGTGTGACCTATTGAAACAGTAAGAAGCGAATGCAAGGATTTGGTTGAAAAGTTTTTCTGCATCTTCTTTTTTCATATCGTGTTTTGCAGAAGCATCAATAAACTTGCCACGCTGTTCTTCCATTGTTTTTAAGTCTTTTTTACCCATCATACGACGAACTTGGTCAGCTTGTCCTAATGAGTAATCAGCCAAAACCTGAAAGACTTGCATAATCTGTTCTTGGTATACAATAGTTCCGTAAGTATCCTTTAAGACCGGCTCAAGTAGCGGGTGAGCGTATGTAATTTCTTGTTTCCCGTGTTTTCTGGCTACAAAATCGTCAACCATGCCGGAACCTAACGGACCTGGGCGGAATAGGGCAACTAATGCACCTAAATCTTCAAAAACGTCAGGTTTTAATCGTTTAACAAGGTTCATCATCCCTTGAGATTCAAGTTGGAAAACTCCTATCGTTTCGCCTTTTACCAACATGTCATAAGTTGGTTTATCATCAAGCGGAATGTTATTGATATCAACATCAATTCCTCGATATTTTTTTACCATTTTACAGGTTTTTGTAATCATGGTAAGGTTTCTTAACCCTAAAAAGTCCATTTTTAAAAGGTCTAAAACCTCTGTTGCTTCGTGCTTTGGATAACCTGTTTGTACGATGCCGTCTTTTGAAGGTTGAACAGGCAAAATTGTGTCCAATGGAGCGTGAGAAATAATAACCCCCGCAGCGTGCGTACCAGTTCCGCATTTTAAACCTTCAATAGCAACCGCCATATCAACCCAGCGTCTGAAACTAATTACATTACCTGTATCCGGATTTGTAATTTGATAATCTTCATTATAAAGTTGTTTAAAATCAGAAGTTCCTTCAGCCGAAATAATATCTCTCAACCACTCTGCTTTTGGATTTGTTGCTCTTGCAACATCAAGAGCCGGTTCAATAAGCCCTGTAATTCTGTTACTTTCTGCAAAAGGTACTTGCAAAACTCTGCCCACACCTTTAAATGCAGCTTTTGGAGCATAAGTAGAGAATGTAATAATTTGACAAACTTTGTCTTCGCCATATTTTTGCGTAACGTAATCAATTACATCCCCTCGTTTTTCAATACAAAAGTCGATATCAATATCGGGCATCGTAAAACGTTCAGGATTCAAAAATCTTTCAAACAAGAGTTTATGATAAATAGGGTCAATATCCGTGATTTCAAGCGCATACGCAACTACAGAACCCGCCGCTGAACCTCTCCCCGGACCTACCGGAATATCATGAGTCTTTGCAAAGTGAATAAAATCCCACGTAATCATAAAATATGCAGGAAAACCCATGTGATTGATTACACCCAACTCATACTTTGCACGCTCAACTATTGATTCAGGAATGGGATCACCATAACGCTTTTTAAGCCCTTCTGTTACAATATATTCGAGATAATTTTCAATTCCTTGAATATACTTTGCTTCTTCAAGCACTTCTTCTTTTGAGTCTGTTTTATTCTTTTTCTTTAATCGTTCAATAATTTTTTCATCAACGTCATCTGATTTATAAATAAATTCTTCCGGTACATCATAATGAGGTAGTGGCGCATTGTGAAGTTCGATTTCTACATTACATTTATTTGCAATTTCTTCTGTATTTTTACAACATTCTTCAAAAGTTTCGTCATCCATCCATGAGAATGCTTGTCGCATTTCGTCTTTATTTTTTACATAGAATTCATTATTCGGGAATCGAAATCTTTTTTCATCATCCTTGTTAGCATTAGTTTGCAAACATAGTAATGTATCTTGCGCATCAGCATCTTGCTTTCTCAAATAGTGAGAGTCGTTTGTAATTACCATCTTTATGCCAAGTTCTTTGGCAATTCTTATCAAATCAGGATTTGTACGTTTTTGATCGTCCAAATTGTGATCTTGAAGTTCAATGTAGTAATCATCTCCAAACAAATCCTTATAACGTTTAGCAGCTTCAATAGCTTTAGTTTTTTCACCGGCTAAAAGTTCTTGCAAAATTTCTCCACCTAAACAAGCAGAAGTACAAATCAAACCTTCATGATACTGTTGCAAAAGTTCAAAATTAATCCTTGGCTTATAATAAAAACCTTCACACCAAGCCGTAGATACAAGTTTAATCAAGTTCTTGTAACCTTGATTATCTTTAGCAATTAAAATCAAGTGCCAAAGAGGATTGTTAGATGCATCTTTTGTATGAATATCACCGTTGTGGACATAAAATTCACAACCAATTAGCGGATTAATATCATTATGTTTTGCTAATTCGTAGAATTCTACAGCAGAATACATTACTCCGTGGTCAGTAATTGCAATCGCGCCAAGCTCGTTTTCTTTAGCGTACTTAACAAGGTCCCCAACCCGAATCATACCGTCTAATAAAGAATACTCTGTGTGAATGTGTAGTGGAATTAATTTGCTCATAAGACTATGTTAGCACAGAAGTAAATACGAGTTCAAGAATTAAGTGCATACAAAAAATTATAAAGAAAAAACCGGCAGATTTTTATAAATCTACCGGTTTTTAACTTTAAACTATATTCAATCAAGAATTATAATTTAGAAGCAACTAATCTCAAAGTTTCAGCCAA
>CAZHEI010000079.1:0-7506 GCA_964531425.1 uncultured Vampirovibrio sp.
AGATCCTGAATAGCTTGAAAATTACGGACTTACATCCTTATTTTCTACGCTTTCAGGATGACAGGTCTATTTGTATATTTTACCGATAAAATTTATCTCGGACAACAGTGCGGAGAATGCGGAAAACAAACAAAATCAATTATAAAATGTCTAGCGGATCAACATCAATTGCCATTTTAATATCCTTTGGTAAAGTGATTTTATTAAGGAATTTTGATATAAAATCATGCCCTTTTTGTGAAAGTTTATTTTTAATAAGAATTTGAAATCTATAATATCCATTTATTTTAGAAATTATACAAGGAGTTGGTCCAAGAACCTCTAAATACTCCGAAAATCCAAATTTTTCAGTCATTGTAGTCAATCTCATAGCAATTTCCATTGCCGATTTTTCAGCACGGAAATTATTCAATGAAGAAAGAATTATCCGAACAATTTGGCTAAATGGCGGATAATCAAATTCTTGCCTTGCTTTAATTTCTGTTTCAAAAAACTTTTCAAAATTCTGTGACTTTGCGGTTTGAAATGCATAATAATCCGGATTATAAGTTTGGAATAAAACTTTACCTTTGTATTCTCCCCTTCCGGCACGTCCTGCGACCTGCGTAAGTAGCTGAAATCCTCTCTCTGATGCCCTAAAATCAGGAACAGAAAATCCTGTATCTGCACTAATTACACCTACAAGAGTTACATTTGGATTATCTAAACCTTTTGCAATCATTTGCGTACCAACTAGGATATCGATTTCCCCTTTTTGGAATTTACTCAATAATTCAATATGTGCATTCTTCTTTGTTAAAATATCACTATCAATTCGCTCTACTCTATATTCAGGGAAAATCTCTTTAACTAAAATTTCAATTTTTTGAGTACCACTTCCTGAATTTGAAAGCGCATCGCTTCCACATTGCGGACAAAAATCAGGGAAACTCATTTCCTTATTGCAATAATGGCATTTCAATTTTTTCCCGTCAGAATGCCAAACCATTGGGATTGAGCAATCCGGACATTCAACAACCGTTCCACAAGCCTTACATTGTGTATAAGTTGAGAATCCTCGACGATTCATTAGCAAAATTACTTGTTTTCCGGCTTCAACAGCCTCTTTAATCTCTGTTTGCAATGGCTTAGAAATAATTCCTCTATAAGCTGCCTTTCCATATTCTTGCATATTAATAACTTCCGGCTTTGCAAGAGGTGCGTTATTAAATCGTTTTAGCATTTGAAAAAGATTATTATTATTCATTGCATAGTAATAAGTTGAAACATCAGGAGTCGCAGAACCCAATAACAATGGAGCCTGATGGAATTGAGCAAGTCGCTTAGCTACGACTCTCGCATCATAACGAGGAGCCGGATTTGTTTGTTTATAAGCGCCTTCATGCTCTTCGTCAATAATAATCAAACCAATATTTTGCAATGGTGCAAAAACAGCAGAACGAGCACCTGCTAAAATTTTTATTTCATTATTGTAAAGCCTTTGCCAAACATCATACTTTTCTCCGTCAGAAATACTGCTATGCCAAATAGCAATATCATTTATTCCGAATTTTTTAGCTAAACGCTTTGTTAGTTGAGAAGCGAGTGCAATTTCCGGAGCTAGGAATAAAACATTTTTACCGGAATCAATAACATCTTTTATCAGTTTAAAATACACCTCTGTTTTACCTGAAGCAGTAACCCCGTGTAATAAAATCGGATTTTGAGATTTTAACTTTGCTTTGATTCCTTGATAAACTTCTTCTTGCTCAGGAGATAATTCATACAACGGCTCTACTTTTTCATCTTTAAAAATTGTAAGAGGATTTCTATAAATAAGCTCTAAATTGAATTTAACAAAACCTTTTTCTTCAAGCTTTTTCATTGTTGCTCTGGTAGTTTTTGCTTTTTCCTCAAAACCGATTAAACTTTGTTTTCCCTCAAGTTTTAGCAATTCTAATATTTCTTTTTGACGTTTTGTTAATCCTTCAAAATTATCATTTATAAGCTCTACTGATTGTTCCGTTTTTGAATTCTTTTCAATAAGTTTCATTGGAATAGCTGCATTTAAAACGGTGACAAAATCACAACAGTAGTAATTTGCAACCCATTCCAGAAGTTTTAAATATTTTATCGAAAAAAGCGGAGTTTCATCAAGAATTTTATTAATTCTTTTAACCCGAATATCTTCCGGCACATAATCAGAAAATCCGACAACAAACGCATTAATTAACCCTTGACGACCAAATGGTACAAGCACAGCTTGTCCTACCTGAATAATATCTTTCATCTCATCAGGTATCAAATAGCTGAATGTTTTTACTCCCAGCCCCTTAATATTTACTAAAACTAATGCGTATTTCATTAAGTTTTATTATACAACAATCTTGAAAAATTAGAAAAACACGTTAAACTAATAATATAAGGTATAGTTTTATGAGTGAAATTTCAGCAGTTAATTCATCTTTATATCCGGAATTAGTTGAACTGTTTAGTCCCCAAACGACACAGCCAATTCCTGCTGTGCAAAGAGAACAAACTTCAGAAGAATCCGCACATAAAGATAGTTATTCAGCAAGAAGTAGCTCAGATGTCGATTTAAGCAATTATTATAATGAAGTTCGACCGGAAGACTTATTAACCAAAGCTGGTCAGTATTTTATTGAATCATCTCAAAATCTTGATAACACAATGGTTATAGCTATGCAAAACGGTTATTCGGTTCAGGATGTCTGTAATATTAAGCTAGCAGAAATTGCTTATAAAGCAAGTGCGTATGTATTTGATGTAGCAGAAGATATGTCAACATTTGAACTGGATGTATAAACTACAACTTGTCCACATTTTTCCCTAAAGCCCAGCGGAAGCCGAAAGTCAGAGCCACCCCGTTTCGACCGCCATTGCGAACGATAGCTTGTCCAAATCCTGCTTCAATTAATTTTTCAGCAACAATCTGTACCCCAAACTGATTAAATTTACATCCCATTGATTTTAGTAAAAACTTTTTCATAGTCTGATTTTAGCATAAAAACAAAGCTTTATTTATAACGTTCTTTAACAAAATCAGCACCAAGATGAGAAATTCTTATTTCTCTGATTTTATCATCATATTTTTGAGTGGATAAACCTATTTTTTTACAAAGTGAAGCTATAGCTTGCAGTTGTTTTATTCTAACTTCTGCAAACCTTAAATCTCGTTCTAAATCAGCATTTTTAGAGAGTGCATTTTTAACAAAACTATCATGCACCTCTTCCAATAATTTTATTTGCTGTTGTACATAAATATCAATTGGTTGACGTAGTCTTTGTGCCGTTTCAACTTGATACTGTAATTTTAAATAAATTTTTTGTGCTACTTTACTATCCATAAGTTATCCTATTTTAATTCTATAATATCTAATTTTCTAATATAGTTCAACCATTCATAAACCGGCACTTCTTGTATCTGGTTATTATGCCATGGATTTGATATTGCTATCATTCCTGTTTCAGAATTATATCCAACTATATGATAAGCATGCTTCTCATGCAAATCATAATTACTATTATTACCATTTTCGCCGACAGCAGTACTAAAAGCTATTATCTTATTTGGATCTTCAATACTTTCTTCAATCATTCTAATATATTCACTTTTATCATATGATGTCGCAACATCTGTATGACCTGCACCTACAATATTTGATATAGCATCTTTCTGCCAACCTCCTTCCAGTTCTTTCATTTGTTTATTCATAAAGAAAATATCCGTAATATCTTCCGTTGTAACACCATCTGTATATCCGTCATTTCTATGTATTGAGTATGCTCGTTCCAGCATTCTTATACCTTTACAAGCATCTACTTGGTCTGAACTATAACCTACTTTTGGTTTATAACCATCCATATAAATACTTACCGGACTCAATGAATTCAAATCACCATTTGGGAATTTTATCGGGACATCTGAATCAGGGAATTTTACATATATATCGTCTCCTACTTGACTAAACATCTGATAAATAGCAGCACGACCTTTTGGAGAGTCCATTAAAGCACCCATTGATGTTACTAACCAACAATCCCCTAATGAGCGTTGATTAATATCATGTCTTTTTTCTATCGGAAAAAGCTCCATAAATTTTTCTTTTGTCAGATTAATAGGAACTAATTCATCACCAGTATTACACAATAACTGACCTCTAACATTAACAACTTCTCCGGGTGGTACTTTTAAATTAAATAAATCTCTATTTTGTCTATATGCTTCTTGAACAAACCAAGGATCTGCATCAATATCAATTATTTCATACGTTAAATCCCTCTGTTCACTACGTTTATAAGACCAAGTTGAAGTCAAAAGATTTTCATCCAGAGATTTTATATCTGATCTGGAAATTGATTTATTGTTATTAATTTTATCTAAAATAAAACTTTTAGCTTTGTCGGATTTCATTATATTAAGTATTTCTTGTCCGTTATAAGAATATTTACGTGTTAAACTTTTGTCATTAATTAAGAAATTAAGTATTTTTTCATCATCCGGAGTTTTAACAATATTCTCAAGTTCAGATAAAACAACTTCATTAATTGCATTCTTTTGCGCTGATTGATTTCTTAATAAAATATTTTGTGTAGTTTCTTCGCTTAGATTTGAACGATATAGCTTGTTTAATGTATCACTATTATTATTTAAATAATCTGGAATATTATTATGATATTCTTTTCTATTAACTTCTTTCACATTGCCTTTTTTATCATATACAAAATATTTTTCTTGTTGAATATCAATATCTTTATATCATACACCCTAAGAGTGCGCCATTATTATCAAATGTTATAGAATATTCTCTACCATGATATCTAAAGGAGGTAGGATTGTTAAATTTATTAACTCCCATTTTCTTGAGATAACTTTTTAATTCCGGAAAAGAAGCATGTGATGTCAAAGCATTTTCAAAATTTACGATATTATTATAAGCTTCAGGATCTGTTAATCTTAAATCTGAAAGATTCGCCTCAACTAAATTGTCTAAATACTTATTGCGTGGAATTTCTATTAAATTACCATCATCAGAAATTTCATAAAACTTACTTGTCTGACTATTTATATCACGAGTATAACCTGTAGAAATTTTACCATCAGAATATCTTAAATAATATTGCAATCCATCCTTTTCAAAAGTTATCATTCCTGAAGTTGAAGTTTCTTTTCCTACTTTTGAAACATGTATTCCTTGTTCATTTAAAATTCTAACTAATTCTGCTTTATCACCTGTCGGAACTAAGTCATTACTTCTTCCAACAACTCTACCTGCATTTGAAGATGATGAATTATCTGCTCCGGTTCTTGTTCTAACATCTCCCGCATGAGTATCAATATATGTTTTAAAATGTCCTTTTGCACGTATAATACCAACTAATACATTGGTAAGCTGAGAAATACCTTCTCCTGACAAATTTATTTCACCGGTTATTGCGGCATCTGCAACCAAACTCATTGTTGCATCAATACCAATTTCTGATGCCCAAGCCAAGAGTTTTGGACAGTTTTTCATTACCATCATTCTGAATGCAGCTTCCGTAACCTTACCGATTCCAAAACCGGTCGCTGTTAATGCTATTGCAGTTGACAGTTCCTGTATCATTTCTTTTTTGTCTTGCTCAGTCGGACCGCCTTCTTTGGTAAAATTCTCTGCTGCATCTATTGCAACACCGCCAAATGTAGCGGCTACCATACCGCCATACATCATTCCTGCTGCTAATTGCCCACCTACAGGGATACATTGTCCTGCAACCATTACAACCATGCCTGTAACCTGGACCCCCGTTTTAACTACTTGTACGCCTTCTTGCTGACTCTGAATATATTTATTTACAATATTAGTAATATTATTGTAACCATAGGCTCTTCGATATGCAGTACTTGCATCAGCACTATAGTCTTCTAAAGTTCTACTTCCAAGTGCATTGTTGTAATTTTCAACTGCTCTATCCTTTAAAACACATAATAATTTGGTTGCATCTATTTTGGATAACATTACTAATGGTCTATCGGAAGGAATATTCAGAATTTCTTTTATTACTTGATTCGCTTTTTCAGTATCATTACCATAAAGATTGGTGATAAAACTCATAATGTTTTGCTGTATTGATGAAGAACAGTAAATTTCATTTCTTGTATCCTTACTAACTTGCTCAAGTAACATATCAATTGAAGCAATATTGTTATTCATACCACTCAAAATTTGAAGCTGTGTATTCTTCAAAGCATAGTCATTAATCGATTCCGGATTATATCTTACTCCTCTTTCCAATTGAAAAGCATCTTCAAATTCGATTATTTCATCCAGCCGACCGGATTGTTCCAAGCTTTCTACCGTAGCTTTTTTAGGACGTGGAGCTTGTCTTTTCGGAAGTTCCTCTATTGAAATATTCATATTGTCTAATGAATTTTGCTCATCAAATTGCTCTTGAATCATAAAATCAAGAATTTCTGGCATTTCTTCCGGTGTTACATCATCACTTATTGTTGCAATTTGATTAATTATAAGAGTAATTCTTTCAGGCTCTAGTCCTTTTAAGGCATCACGAGTTTGCTGCATTAATTCTTCATCTTTTGAATTATTAAATTTCGCAAGCATTTGTGTAATAAATTCTATTTTAGCTTCATAGTATTCTCTATAGGTAAAATCGCCGTATGAAGCTTTCTGTATCAAATAACTTGAAAAATCTTCAACTAACAAGGCTCTGTCAATATTACTTGCAGCATTTTCCGTATTGAAAACTTCTTTTACCCAGTTTACAGAATCACTAACCCAACCTTGCTCTAAATTCTGTTTATTAAAAATCTTCCTTGATCTAGATGAATCATCCTTGAGTGTTTGAACAGCTAACTGTTGTGACTCTTCTTCTGTTAGATTTTCGTTAGACGCATATTCAGCTATTTCTTCAGGCATTGTATCATTTTGTACAGCCAAAACTTTCAAGAAATTCAATACATCATTCACGCCAATACTCTTTGACTCCAGAGTTTCTCCTTCTGCATTAACAGTTTCGTCTAAATACTGTTGAACTTCTTCCGCCTCAAAAATAGAATTACCATTTTTTGCTGCATATCGAGACATTCCTGTTAACAAAGATTGTATTTCATTTGCACCTGTTGAATTTGAAGTTTCTAAAACACCGTTACCGTCTGTATCAAAAAAATTAAAAATTTGAGTAAATTTAGCACTGACCGAAACATCAGACAAATTTAACTTATTTTTAAATAAGTTAAAATCTATGCCTTGTCCGTTATTACTTAATCTAAATTCGCTCATATATTTTTCCTTTATCCACATGGTTAACGGCATTTTTAGGAAAAACTTTAGAGCAAAAGACAAAAAGACTTCTATTCTATAGGGCATTATGACAACATTTGAGGCAATTGTAAAGATTTTTATTTTTTCTTAACAATTGACTAAAAACAAATTTATGAACAGTTTCGTAAAGTGTTCGGGATGACTCTGCCGAAGCAAAGGCAACTAAATGTTGCGTTTGCTGAGA
>CAZHEI010000080.1:0-7456 GCA_964531425.1 uncultured Vampirovibrio sp.
GCTTGCCACTATTTTTAGTGATTAAATTTATTACCGGCTTAATGTTAACCAAAATATTTTCCCTTAATTTTTTCCTTATGATTATTTAAAGTCATTTTTCTTGAGGAAATTGCCAAATTCAAGGGGAATGTTAAGAAAAGTTAAGAAAAAGTTTGATGTTTATTCCACCGTAACAGACTTTGCCAAATTTCTTGGTTGGTCAACATCTTTTCCTAAAAACTCCGCAATATAATATGCTAACAACTGTAGCGGAACTATTGCTAATGCCGGAGAAACAAGTTCATCAACTTCCGGAATTCTGATAATTGATTCAAACAAATCTTCAAGCTTTGAATCAGTAGAATCCGTTAATGCAATCATTCTTGCATTACGAGCTTTTGCTTCTTCTGAATTTGAAAGGATTTTTTCGTAAACTTTACCGGACATAAGAATTGAAAGCACCGGCATTGATTCGTCTAACATTGCAATCGGTCCATGTTTTAATTCTCCTGCTGTATATCCTGTTGCATTGATATAGCTGATTTCTTTAAGTTTCAATGCGCCTTCCAATGCAGTTGGGAAGTTGATACCTCGAGCAATAAAGATAAAATCTTTTGCGCTTGAGAACTTTTTAGCACAAGATTGAATAGATTCTTTGTGCGCAAGAACTTCTTCTATTTTTTGAGGTAGAACAATCAATTCGTGCTTTAAATTTTCTAAACCGACAACACCTTTAACTTCTGCCATATAAATTGCAAGAAGATAGAATGAAATTACTTGTGCCATATAAGATTTTGTAGCAGCAACAGAAACTTCAATTCCTGCGTTTACCGGAACTAAGCTATCAGCTTCTCTAGCCATTGTAGAATCAGGTCTGTTTGTAACGATTAGAATATGTGATCCACGAGCTTTTGCCTGACGAACAGCAGTAATTGTGTCGGCAGTTTCTCCTGATTGTGAAACTCCGATTACAAGAGTATTTTTATCGGTTATTGTTTTTCTGTAAATATATTCACTGGAAGGTTCTACATCTACTGCAATTCCGCAAAAGTCTTCAATAATATATTTACCAACCATTGCAGCGTGTAAAGATGTTCCGCAAGCAACAATCTGAATTCTGTTTAAGTTTTTCAAAGTTTCTTTATCAAGAGTAACTTCATTGAGTCTAATTGGTTCATCCATCGCTCTAAGTTTTCCGGAAAGAACGTTTCTTACGACATCAGGCTGCTCGTGGATTTCTTTAAGCATAAAATGCTTGTAACCCATTTTGCTTAATGCAACGGGTTCCCAAGGAAGATGTTCAATTTTTGGTTGTAAAGCATTATTATCGGCATCAATGTATTTCATTGAATTTGGAGTCAATGTAACAATTTCATTGTCATTGATGTACATTGCTTTTTTTGTATGCTGAATAATCGCCGGAACGTCAGAAGCCAAATAATATTCGTTTTCTCCAATTCCGACTAAAAGTGGAGCATTTCGTCTTGTTGCAACAATTGTATCTTTAACATCCTGATGAATTACGCACAGCGCATAAGCACCTTCAATTTCTTTTGTTGCAAGACGAACAGCTTCTGTTAAATCTTTTGTTTGTGCATATTTTGAAGCAACTAAATGAGCAACTGTTTCTGTATCTGTTTGAGAGCGGAAAGTACAGCCGTTTTTTTCAAGTTTAGCACGCAGTTCTTTATAATTTTCAATAATTCCGTTGTGTACAATTGCAACTCTTCCACAGTTGCAAGAATGAGGATGTGCATTAACTGTAGTTGGTGCTCCGTGGGTTGCCCAACGAATATGCCCAATTCCGATTGTGGATTTTTCGACATGAGATTTTTGAGGTTCAATTACATTTTTTAGGTTTTGAAGTTTTCCTTCCGCTTTGTATAATTCAACATGTCCATCAACATTGACTGCGATTCCGGCTGAATCGTAACCTCTGTATTCAAGATTAGTCAAACCGTCAAGAAGAATATCAAGAGCCGATTTATTCCCAATATATCCAACAATTCCGCACATAATTACCTCTCTTTAGCACAAAATTAATTTTTGAATCAAATATAAATCTATTTCATTTACCCCCTCATTCTAACATGAAATAATTTTTACGCTTATTAAGATTTTTTAAAGATGAAAATTGTTGTAACTTGTAAGTTGGACACTTCAGTAATAATTGAAAATTGAAAGTGGAAAATGGAAAATTGTTACAGAGTTTTTATTGCCCCCTCACCCTAGCCCTCTCCCGCAGGGCGAGGGAACATTGCTTGTAACATCTTGGTCACTTGATCACCTAGTCACCTAGTCACCCTTTTCGACTCACTATTCCCTACTCACAAAAAAACATAACCACTTGATCACTTAATCACCTAGTCACCTTTTTCTATTCACTATTCACGAAAACCCGTAACCACTTGATCACCTAGTCACTTAGTCACTTCCAAACCCGCATTTACCATTCAATTTTGTAAAAACCTTTAAAGATAATATTATTCATTTAAAATTATAATCGGTAAATTTTCTGTTTGAGATTTAATCAAATATTCTTCTGGGATATTATGGATATCACGAGTGAATATTGCAGAAATTCTTGGATTAGATACAAGAACTTCATTCCAACCGCCATTGCGAAGCAAAGCATCATTATTTCTTGCACCACGGGAGTTATCTCTGCTCAAAAATTCTTTATATGCATTAGCAAATTCTGAATCTATTTCAGATAACCTTTCGATTGACATCGGTTCATTCCCAAGTTTTTCCTTGATATTATCAAGTCTTTTTATGTAGTCATCATCGCTTATTCCAAGTATTTGTTTTAAATTATCGGAAATCATTTTCCTATGATCGGCTTTTTTTCCTCTTCCACCGTAAGCACTAAGATTTGAAGACATATCAAAATATTCCATAAGCATACCATCAATATTTTTACCTAAAGAATAAATATCATATCCCATACCGACAAATTGTTTATCATTTGGTACGTCAAAAATAAAACCATGTTCTGCTGCTCCGCATATTTTATCTTTTGAAATATAACTTGTACAAATTATTTTATCATCGGAGATGTTGTTAAAAACTTCAAAATTAGCAAATTTTCGATTCCTACTCATACCTCCTGATGCAAAGCTACATTCAGGAGTATGGATAAATGCATAAAAATCATTTAAATCAGATATTTTTACGACATTAACGTCATGTCCTTTAATATTTTGAGGAACTGAATATTGAGCATAAACATTTGCAGAAGTTTGAGGTAGAACAAAATCAGAAGATTTCATTTCTCTAATTCTTGTAGCTAATATTCTATCCAGATATCTGGTCAATCCTTCTTGATCTTTCACAGAATATAACATTTGTGCTAATTCAAAACAATTTCCTTCTCTTAAATCAAAAGCTAATCTATCAAAGGTATTTCTTCGTGCTTTTGAAGAAAGGGCAGTGCCTCTGAATATTTTATAAATTATGCCAGAACCTGCATTTTGAAATCTTTCTATTAAATCTGAAGCTTGAATAATTTTGTAAATTTTCTTTAATTCATTATCAGTAAAGCCGAATTTTTGTGCGATAAAAAAGGCATCGAATGCAGAATCTGTTGTATTACCGAAATTTTTATCAGTATTATGTAGTAGTGTTGAAAAGATTAAAACTTTTTTATCTAATTGTGATAAACTCATATATTTTGGATTTTTAACTATTTTTTGCAATTGTTTTATCATTTGTACAGGCAAATTTGACCCGTTAATTTGATTAAACATTTCAGGAATAAATCTTGAAATATCTTTTAATGCTTGATTTAATTCAGGACAATCTTTAACTGTAATATAATTGTTATTCTTGTATTCTTCAATAATTTTTTCAAGTTCTTTTGCTCTAGCCAAGGTGTTTTTATCAACAAACTCGGTAATATTAAGATTTTTACCAACATTGTCTGGGTAACCTGAAATTCTGCCATTGCTAATATTAAAACCATAAATTTCTTTTAATTTTAATTGATCTGCTTCTGGAAGAGAACTTAAAAGTTTTTCGACTTTTTCAATAAATGCTGATTGTGGCATTGAAAGAGATATATCCTCTAATTGAGAAAGGTCTATTTTTGACAAAGTTGTTTCAAACTTTCTTAGTGTCAAATCAAATTGAGCACAAATATCAGGTGCCAATTTTTCCAGTGAGATATTTATTGATTGAGTAAGTCGTTTGATGAGTGCAGAGTATTCAGTATCAGATTTTGGAACGAGAGGGAAATATTTTGTTAATCTTGTATCAATGCTTGAATTACCGAGGTTCATTAAATCAGAGATTAATTCTCGCTTCTCTGCTTTTGTCAGAGATTCGACGGGACGTTTAAACCATTTTGCATAATTAATAAACGAAAAATCTATCGATTCAGATTCTATTGATTTTAAGTCTGTAATAAATTCTTTGTCAGCACAGAGTTTTTCAACAAGAACCATGTTGTCTTTGTTTACATTTCTTGCTATGCCCGCAATGTGTTCTTTAGGGAACTCTCTGTTTGCACAGAGTCTTTCAACAAGAGCCATGTTGTCTTTGTTTACTCTGTATGCAATGTTAGCAATATGTTCTTTAGGGAACTCTCTGTCAACACAGAGTCTTTCAACAAGAGCCATGTTGTCTTTGTTTACTCTGTATGCAATGTCAGCAATATGTTCATTAGGAAATTCTTTGTCAGCACAGAGTCTTTCAACAAGAGCCATGTTGTCTTTGTTTACTCTGTATGCAATGTCAGCAATGTGTTCTTTAGGGAATTCTCTATCGGCACATAATCTTTCAACAAAAGTCAAGTTTTCCTTGTTAACACTACTTGCTGTTCTAGCAATATATTCCTTAGGGAACTCTCTGTCATCGCAAAGTTTTTCAACAAGAGCCATTTTGTCTTTGTTTACATATATTGCTATGCCAGCAATGTGTTCTTTTGGGAATTCTTTGTCTGCACAAAGTCTTTCAACAAGAGCCAAGTTATTGTTGTTTACTCTGTATGCGATATTAGCAATATGCTCTTTTGGGAATTCTCTATCGGCACATAATCTTTCAACAAAAGTCATGTTTTCGTTGTTAACACTACTTGCGGTGCTAGCAATGTATTCATTAGGAAATTCTCTGTCGGCACAAAGTTTTTCAACAAGAGCCCTGTTGTCGTTGTTAACATTTCTTGCTATGCCCGCAATGTGTTCTTTTGGGAATTCCCTGTCAGCACAAAGTCTTTCAACAAGAGCTAGATTGTCTTTGTTTACATTTCCTGCTATGCCAGCAATGTGTTCTTTTGGAAATTCTCTATCGGCACATAATCTTTCAACAAGAGCCATGTTGTCTTTATTTACTCTTCCTGTGATGTCAGCAATGTATTCTTTGGGGAAGTTATCATCTAAATAAAGTCGTTTTACTAATGAAATTTTATCTGGATTTATTCCTTGAAGAATGTTTCCAATCTCATCAATACTTTCTTTATTTTTTAGAAGAAGATCTATTAATTCAGAATCGGATTCCATTGATTTTAATAATATCCAATCATCAAAACTTGATGTTCGAAGATGTTTTATCTTATTATAGTTAGCAAAGTTTAAGTTTGGATTTTGTATAAAATTACCAATGTAAAAGTTTCCATTCGATATATTGGAAGATCTTGTAAATAAATTCTTAAATTCTTCATCTTCAGAATCCATTATTGCGTTGAGATTTTTGCGAATAACATTGGCTGTTTCAGCGTCATTAATTTTAGAAAGATTATAATTTATGAAGGTATCAATTTCACTCCTTAAATTTCTGAATTTATATAAAAATTTATCCAATTCTACCAATACATCAGCTTGATGTTTATTTTTTACTGTTGATATGCAATTTCCGAGATGTTGTCTTAATAATTCCGGCATTTTTTCAGCATAATTTAATTTTAGAGCAATGTTTTCACCGGAATCTAATATTTTACCATATATTTCGGCTAAACGGTCATCTTCTAAAGGTAATTTTTTGCATAATTTTATAAATGCATCAATATCTTCTTTTGTTTTTAAAGAACTGTACAAAAAGCTATTTCGCAATCTTCCGCCCCACATATTTTCGTGTAGGACAATATCTCCTTCTTGATGAATTAAAAATTCTGCAAGAGAAATTTGTTCCTCGTTTTGTAGATACTGAGCTTCTCTTAAAATTTTAGAAGTATCAGCTTCAGTCAATTCCGGCGATAGTTTTGAAAGAACAAAATTTTGTTGATGTTTTGCATATATTTGTTCCCATTGTGTTGCCTCGTCAAGAGTCATTACTCTGCCTAATTTTGATTTTAGAGTATCGTCATTTAATATCCAGATTAGTCGATTGAAATATGGGTTACTAACAATAAACTCATTAACATCTCTTTTATGAATAAGATGACTGTACAAGGTGGTATTGTATTCAACACCTGTACTTTCTAAACGATTTATTCTGTCGATACTTTCTTTGATTAAATTGCCATCAGAAAAAGCTTCTTGTACGTGTCTGTATTTTAATCTTAAATCATTTGTATCAGTAGAATTTTTGATGAATTGAGTCAAAACATCTCTAGTATTTTCTATTTTTAAATTTTCAAGTATTGAATAACAAATATCTTTGTTTAGACAATTTTCTTCATTTAAAAATCTATCTAAAGCAGTTCTTGTTTCTTTTGGAAGAGATAAATAAGAGGAATAAATATCCTTTGAAGGATTCCAATGATTCCCATAATTGAGTATGGTCATAAAACTGTTTGCATCATCAATATCTTGAGGAACAAAGCCTTTGTAATACAAACTTTCTATTTCAATAGGGCTGTTGTATTTGTTACATTCTTTTGTCAAATGTAAAAATGCATCACACTGTTCTTGGGTTTTGAGTTTTTCTGCAATAGTCCTTTCAAGTACGCAAATAGAAGTTTCTTGATTTCTATTTCTTAGTATTGGAAGAAATTCTTCATAAACATTGTATAAAAGAGGATTTTCTTTGATTTTTGCCAAAACAGATTGGTAACCAGAACCCAAATCTTTATCCAATAACATTTTTAGGATAACTGCCTCATCTGTATCGTTTGCCATAGTTTGCAATTGTTTAACTGCATATATTTTATTTTTAGGTAAGTTATTCAGCAAAATGGAAGTTCTTTGATAATCTTCTCTGGTTTTACAGTTTATTATAATATTTCTGATATTCCATTCTTTAGTATCAAGATTTTGTCCTTTTAATTGTTTTATTAATTCTCTAGCAGTTGTTGCAGGTTCAAAATCTCCTAATACTTCTAAATATTTAGGGCTTATATTTCCTAATTCAACGGCTCTTTTGTTTACAACATTTCCTTGCGCATCCACATGCACATTGTTTTTGCCGAAGAGTTTTTGCGAACCTTTACCGACTGCTTTCATACCTCCACCGAGGATAGGAGCCATAAATAATCCGCCAGCTCCGCCTTCAAATGTAGACGCTGCGATTTCGCCCCAGTTAAGCTCTTCACCGTTTTCAA
>CAZHEI010000081.1:0-7392 GCA_964531425.1 uncultured Vampirovibrio sp.
CATCGACTTATTCTATTTTCAACCGCAATGTGAAAGGCTAGTTCCAACAGGCGGAATGGAGCTCTCGCTCCCCTACTTCTCGGACGATACTTAATCGTCCTCGTGGAGTCCTTGCCACATCGACTTATATTATCAATATTTAATTATCAAATACTGTCTGCATAATAACATAAATTATTTTTTGTTACAATTATTAATTTTTATTGACACAAATAATATTATGTTAGACAATAATCTTGTAGAAATCGTGTATTAAGGTATATATTTACCTCAATCAATGAAAAGGTGAAGTTATGAACGTATCAGCTATAACACCAGTTTCAGGTGAAAATTGTAATCCTAGACGTAATTTATTCATTCGTTACGCAAACAGTTTTATGTCAGCTCCGGAAGTTGAAAATCCTATAGAAAAAGCCGCTCAATCTAATCCAGTTGAACAACCGGAAAAACCGGCTAAATTAGGAATTGAAAACTTACAAGAATTTACAATTTTCCCTAAAGAAGTTGTTGATGGAAAGACTATAATTACTGCATAATGACGTAGGATTAATAAATCCGACCTACTGAGAATAGAGAGGTACTATGATTTTAAAAATATTTAGAATGGAACACAACAAGTTTGTTCCAGAATATAAAACTGAAGGTGCTGCCGGCATGGATTTATGTGCAGCGATTTCAGAACCAATTACATTACAACCGCTCGAAAGAAAATTAATTCCAACAGGTTTAAAAATTGAGCTTGAACACGGTTACGAAGCTCAAATCAGACCTCGTTCAGGACTCTCTATCAAACATGGTATCAGCCTTATCAATTGTGTTGGCACTGTTGATGAAGATTACAGAGGAGAAGTTTGTGTTCCGCTGGTTAATGTTTCTAATGAAGCATATACAATTCAACCGGATGAAAGAATTGCACAAATGGTTATTGCTAAATATGAACAAGCTAAAATTGAAGTTGTGACAGAACTTTCAGAAACTACTCGAGGCGAAGGCGGTTTCGGCTCTACAGGAAAAGTATAGTCTTCAAAACATTAAATTACTAGGATTTGCGGGGAAATGACAATTTTTCGAACTTTTTCAGCATCCTCACTTGACGATTATAAAAAAAAAGTATAAAATAAACCCATGACTTGCTGGTTTGCAAGTCGTGGGTTTATTTAATTTAGGAGAACACGGTAATGTATCAAGACGAAACGCTTATTTGTGAAGACTGCGGTAAAGAGTTTATTTTTACAGCAGGAGAACAAGAATTTTACGCAACAAAAGGGTTAACAAATAAGCCAAAAAGATGCCCTGAATGCAGAAAGGCAAAAAAACAACAACACAGAGGTAAAAAAAGAATGTATGATGCGGTTTGCGCTAAATGCGGAAAACAAACTCAAGTTCCATTCAACCCAACACAGGGAAGGGATGTTCTTTGTAAAGAATGTTTTGATGCAATGAAAGCTGAAACAGCTCAATAATCTATATTATAGGACTAAAAAGAAGCGGGCGGAGCCATTCTGGCTCCGCCCGCTTCTTTTTACAAATACCTGTTTTTTAAACTATCAATTCTTCTGTTCGATTCAACTACTCTTCTTTTCAAACAATCATCTTTTTCAACAATCTTGCATAATTCTTCAATCATTTTAAGAGTTTTCTCATCCGAATTTCTAAAAATAAACATATCCAATCCGGCATTAATTCCCATAATTACCGATTCTAACATTCCATAATCAGAAACACCTTTCATAACCATATCATCAGAAATGGCGACCCCATCATATTTAAGAGTATTTCTCAAGTACCCAACCACATTTTCACTCAAAGAAGCCGGAATAATTTCTTTATCAAAACAAGCGCAATGAAGATGTGCCACCATAACCATTTCAATATTATTATCAATTGCATACTTAAAAGGTTTTATATGAATTCGCTCCATTTCTTCAACCGGTAAATCAATTTTAGGTAATGTTAAATGGCTATCTTTATCAGCATCGCCATGTCCGGGGAAATGTTTCACACAAGGTATTATCCCATATTTTCTAGAAGCTTTTGTAAAAATTTCAATCCCTTTAATTACATTAGCCGGATTATCAGAAAAAGAGCGTTCTCCAATAATCGGGTTATTAGGGTTTGTGTTCACATCAGCACAAGGCGCAAAGTTCAAGTTTATACCATATTCTCTAAGTTCCCTTGAAATTTCCTCCGATTGGGATTGAAGAACCCCTTGTTGAAAAGCATATCTTGCTGAAAGTCGTTTAGGACGGATGTTTTCTGTTCGTTCAACTCTTCCACCTTCTTGATCAATTGAAAGAAACGGCGGAATTAATGCTTTTGATTTAATATCGGTTATTAATTTTTTAAAACTTTTTTCACCCTGTATATCTTTTGTAAAAAATATGACTCCGCCTAGCCCTTTAGTCAATGCCTCATCTAAATTTCCACATCCGAGTATAAACATTTGATAAATTAATTTTTCCATAAAACAATCATACATTTAATTGATGAGAAAAATCAACTTTTTTGTATAATAGAATGAGGATATAATGTTTTATAATAAAATATTGGTAAGTATTGGAGTAGAAATGAAAAAGTTTTTTATATTTTTAATTGCAGGATTTTTCTTGTTATCAGCTATTTGTTTGGATGTATCAGCTGCAAAAAAATCCTCAAAACTTTCAAAAGAAACTGTTCAACAAATGTCCGATGATATTGACAATATAACAAAAAAAATATATGCCAGAGCATTATTATCTCCTCAAGATAATGAAACTCTTATTGGAATAAAAATCCAACTTGATAATCAAATGCTGGTTGCAACAGCTACTGAGCTTGCACCTTTATATTATAAAGCAGGAAATGTTTATAAACTCCGCAAAATGAATCCTGAAGCAATTGATTGCTATCAAACTATTTTAGAGAATTTCTCTGATACAGCTTTAGCACCAAAAGCACGTGCAGCACTTGCTGAGCTTGGAGTTGAAATTACAGCGCCTGTTACGAATGAAACAGAGGAAGATGAAGCAATTTAAGAATTAAAAAATAAGAAATAAAAAAAGGATTCTGTTTATTTAGACAGAATCCTTTTTTATTTCCCTTTTTCTTTTTTCGCTTTACTATTTTGTCGTTTGAATGAATAAACTTATCAAATCATTCAATGCAGAGTACTGCTTTTGATAATTTTGAGATTGCTTTTCAAGAGTTAGAATCTGTTTTTTATATTCTTGGATTGAACCTTGACATTCTCTAGCAGAAACTTTTAAACTTTCCTGTACTTGTTGAGCATCTTGAAGAACACTTTTCATAGAAATACCTAAAGCTTCCATTGTTTGTTTAATAATTTGAGCACCAGTATGTCTTGAAACACCACTAGGCAATTGAGAAATAAGTTTTTTAAGAACTGCAATATTTGCAGGCATTTCAAAACTGTCGGACGGATTTTCCACTACTGCAGAACCAATTTGAGATTCTGTAAACAATGGCTCTTTAACCTCTTCTACATCATCAAAGAAACTTGATTTTGCAGGAGATGGAGCTTCTGCAAAAATGTCATCATTTAATGCAAATGAATTTGTTACTGCCGGTTCAGCGACAGGTTCTTCAAACAATGAAGATTCTGAATTTTCTGATATATCAATGCTTTCTGCTTGCTTTTTTAAAGCTTCTACAATCTTTTTTCCTACACTTTCGTTGTTCATTGTTATACTCCCTCGAAACTTTTACTGAAATAATTATATGTTAAACATTATCAAATTCAAACGAAAAAAATGATTATTGTTATTTTTCGTAATATTTCAATAAAATTTTAAGCTCATACAAACTCAAGATTGAGCTTTTTATAAATATATGCTATAATGATTATATAAATTAGAAAGTAAGGAAGCTTTGATGGAAAATATCAACATTATACTCATCTCCGCCGCATTTATTCTTGCTTTAGTTGCAATCTACATATTGTATGCAATTATGATGTATCAAGGTGTAAAAAACGGTTCGGGTAACGAATTACAGCTTTCTACTAAAAACATTTTAGAACAAGTTAAAACTCTTTTTGACCAAGGAGAATATGCTCTTACTCAATTACTGGCAACAAAGTATCTTGACAGAGTTCCTAATCATCAAGAAGTTCGTCAATATTTAGCTCACGCATATTTTAAAGATAAAAAATATAATAATTCAATCAAACAATGTTTAATAATTCTAAAAAAAGAACCAAATAATATTAAAACCAGAAAACTCTTAGGAGATTGCTATATTAAAAAAGATATGCTAAGCAAAGCCATTAAAGAGTATGAGAGCATTTTTGAACACAAAAGTTCTGATAAAGAAGTTGTAAGAACTCTTGCCGAATTATATCGAGATACTGATCAAACTTTTTCTTCAATATCAGTGTACAATATTTTGTCAGGTTTGATGGATAACAACGAAGAAATCGCAGAAATTCAGTTGATTTTAGCAGAATTAAATGAACTGGCACATGATTATCCTGCAGCTTTTGAAGCATATAAAACCCGTCTTGGAATATATCCTACAGACGTTTCTACAAATAAAAAGTTAGTTGAACTTTATATTAAATTAAAGAACCATCCAAAAGCTATCGAGACATTATTGTATATGTTAACATTTGTTACTGAGCCCAAAATGCTTTTGTGGATATATGATAATTTAATCAATATTTATGTAGAAACAGAAGAATTCGAAAAAGCTATTGAATATTCTAATAAATTATTAGACATACAAGG
This sequence comes from uncultured Vampirovibrio sp., assembly GCA_964531425.1. Classification (GTDB taxonomy): domain Bacteria; phylum Cyanobacteriota; class Vampirovibrionia; order Gastranaerophilales; family Gastranaerophilaceae; genus CAG-196. Next base: position 4,725 of record CAZHEI010000081.1, read on the forward strand.
TTCTGATAAATTTAAAATTAAAACAGATATTGCTTTATACAACATTGAGTTAAATAATTACACCTCAGGTATTGCAATTTTAGAAGAACTTGTTATGATGTCACAAAATGGTTATGATGTCACAGTTCAATTATGTGATGCTTATATTCAATGTCGAGATTACCAAAAAGCTCTTGATAAATATTTAGCTCTTTTAGACAAAGCCACACAAAAAGAAGCAAAAAGTGTTCGGTTATTAATTTGTGAATTATACATTAAATGGGCAATAGACGACTACAACCAAGGTAATTATGAAAACTCTGTAGAACACCTTGATGATGCAGTTGAATATAATGCATTAAATTCTGAAATATACTACAATAAAGCTCTAATCCATTTAGCACAAAGAAACTATGGTAGTGCAATTGAGCTGTTACGCAGAGCTCTTGAATATGATAAACAAAAAACTTTCCACCCTAAATATTATTTAACTTTATCAGAAGCCCATCACTATTTAGGACATTTCTTTGAAGAAAAGAAAGCTTTATCTGATTTGCTAAAAATTGATGATAAAAATCCAATGGGATTATACCGTTCAGGTTTAATGTATGTTGCTCAACACGACACAAAAAATGCAGAAGATTATTTCAAAAGAGCTCTTCAATATGATCCTTCATTAATCAAGGCAAAATATAACCTTGCTTTGATTTATGAAAGCAACAACAGAGATAAGGCAAAAGAACTTTATATCGAAGTTCTGGAACAAGATCCTTCATTTGAAGAAGCAAAAAATGCTCTTGCAGACTTAGCAACATCTGATTATTACTAATAAAACTAAATTTCTTCTGGAATAAAAATAACAGTATCTGAAAGATAGCCTCGAGCAGTTTCAATATCCGAAAAACGTGGAACAATTCGCTGATAATCTTTAACGATAGATATTACATCATCTACGGACATCTTTATAATTCGTCTGGAGTTGTTTGTTGATTCAATAATTCTTGCCATATCTTATACCTCACAAGTATAATAACGGCTAATTTAAATAAAACTTTAAAAAACTCAATTATACCAATTAGAAAAAAACTTAAAAATTTGAATTAATATTTTATCAAACAAATCAACAAAAAATATTTCTACCCCTCAAATACAGAATTACTTTTGTTCATAATCCGGTATTAATCTTAATGTAGAAGATAAATTTATATCACTCTCTTCATTTTTTTGATTTATTTCAATCTGCGATTGATAACGCTCAAGAGTTTTTAACATTCGTTTTTGCCCAATTGACATCAGTTCATTATAATTATCTCCTCCTGAGCTCGAAAATCCCAGCTGATAACATTTTCCTACAACGTCAAAAGGTCCTTGCCTCGTCGCAACCGTTCTTATAGCTTTAATATTCTCATTCAAAGCCTTATTAAATAAATTCAAATACAATATTGTTCCTGCATAAGGAGCTTTTTTATCCGTTTCTACCGGCCAAGTCACTCTATAACTAATATCATAATAATCATTTTTTCTCTTATAATTTATACCGCCACAAGGAATATTATCTTTTGTAATTAATACTGTTTCCATATCCTTTGTATTAGCCATTCTTAAGAAAGAGCCTATAACCTTTGACCAAAACAAATAACCTTGCGTTTGCATACCATGCCACAAATCAGGCAAGTATATTCTACTTGCAAAATTTTCTAAAAATGGAAAATCTTGTTGTGTAATTTTATATAAATCATATTTCGTTGCATTAGAACCTGCCTTTACCGTAGCAGAGGCAACATGCATTCCTTTAAAAGATTGTTTTGATTGTTGGATTCTCATAATTTTCTACAAGAAAGAGCCTTTAATAATATCAAAGGCTCTTTCTTCTATTTTTTACAGCTTAAGTCAAAATAACACAGTACAACCATCGTTGTACAAAATCATTTCTACCAGCTTGCTTTTGTAACACCAGGTAATAAACCTTGGTGTGCCATTTTTCTTAAACAAATTCTGCATAAACCGAAATCTCTGTGAAATCCGTGAGGACGACCACAAATACTGCATCTGTTGTGCAATCTTACTTTTGGATATTTACCAACAGAAGCTAGTTGTTCTCTTTTATGTTCTTTGTTTATCATCGCTTTCTTAGCCATGATGTTCTCCTTTATTTTTCAAATAATATTTTACTATATTTTTCGTGAGAAAGAAAATAAATTTTAAAACTTATTCACTTATTCACTTATTCACCTATTCACTTACTTCTTGAATGGCATACCCAATAATCTTAGCAATTCTCTTGCTTCGTCATCGGTATTAGCAGTTGTGATAACAGATACGTTCATACCTTTTACCAAATCAACTTCTTCGTATGTGATTTCAGGGAACAATGCTTGTTCTTTTAAACCTAAAGTATAGTTACCTCTACCGTCAAAAGACTTAGCTGAAATACCTCTGAAGTCTCTAATACGTGGAAGAACAACACAAATAAGTTTTTGCAAGAAATCATACATTCTTTCGCCACGTAATGTAACCATAGCACCAACCGGCATACCTTCTCTTAATTTATAAGATGCGATTGATTTTTTAGCTTTCGTTACAACTGCGTGTTGACCAGCAATTTTAGTCAATTGTGCTTGAATAGCATCTGCAATTTTTGAGTTGTGAGAAGCTTCACCAACACCCATGTTTAAAACGATTTTGTTTA
>CAZHEI010000082.1:0-7278 GCA_964531425.1 uncultured Vampirovibrio sp.
AATGTAGAAAAAATGTAGAAAATTAGAAAGTTTTCTACATCTTTCTACATAAAATTATAAAAAATTTTAAAAAAATAAAATAAATGTAGAAACATGTTCATAACTTAAAAGTTTTGAACATAGTTTTGAACATGTGTTTTTTTTAAGTGAATGAGTTAATAGGTGATTAAGTGAATAAGTTGTTACCGTTTTTGTGAGTAGTGAGTAGTTGAATCTGGGAATTTCGCTTGTTGTCATTCTCAAGCCGAAGGTTTGGGAATCCAGCCTTTCTCTTGAAAAACTCTGTAACAATTTTCCATTTTCCACTTTCCATTCATACTGAAGTGCCCAACTTACAAGTTATATTGTCATCCTGAATAGCCGACAAAATTAGACATTGAATTTGAGGTTGAGATAATAAATAAGGCGTATTTCAGGATCTTGCCAACTTGGCATGATACTAATGTATTGGTCAGATCCTGAACAGCTTGAAAATTACGGACTGACATCCTTATTTTCTACGCTTTCAGGATGACAGGTTTATTAAAAATGTAACATCTTATTCCCCTATTCAACTACTCACTACTCACAAAAACGGTAACAACTTATTCACTTATTTACCTATTAACTTATTAACTCCAAAAAAAAATATTATGCTAAAATAAAACTATGCAAGAAATAACAATTGGAAAAAATTATAAACACTATAAAGGTAATATTTATAAAATAATAAATTTTGCAAAACATTCTGAAACAACAGAGGATATGATTGTTTATCAATCAATAAAAACAGGAGAAATTTGGGTTAGACCACGTAAAATGTGGAATGAAATTGTTGATAATAATGGAACTTTGAGGTTTACTTTATGCTAACTCGTGAAGTTCGTGAATGGTTACAAAAAGTTGAACGTAATCAATATTCTTATGATGATGCAATATATGAATTATCACGTTTTGCACTTTATTTAACACGAGATGAGTTAAAACAAATTAAAAATAAATTAATAAATTGTTACAAAAAATAGTGTTTCATGGCAATTTTTTCCGCTAAAAATACTTTATATACATGTAAGTAGGTTTTAGTAGGACTATTATAATCATGTCAATTGGTTATTCTAATTTGAATAATAATCAATATTTGCTTAAAAATATTAATTTTAAAGCAGATGATAATCAGCTTGCGCCTGCACCACTTGCAAAACCTATTGAAACTGTTTCAAAAACAATTGAAAATACAGTTGATACATTTGTTCCTCAATCAGAAAAAAAGAAAAAAGCAACTAAAAATGCTATTGCTGTTGGTTCAACTGTAGTTGTTATTACCGGATTAGTTGCGCTTCTTAATCCAAAATATTCATCAAAATTTGTATCTAAATTAAAGAACTTGTCTCATTCAACAGGTTCGAAATTAGAAAAAAATAAAAATAATGTAATTAAAAGTAATTTTCATAAAACTACTAAAAAAGCTTTAGATTTTAGTATTAGAACTCTAGAATTTACTAATAATATTAACTCAGCAAAAGATATATATTTTAAAAAACTTTGTTGTGATAAAAAAGCTTTTAATAGTGTAAAAAATAAACCAGTAAAAAAACTTTTACAAAAAATAGATAGTTGTTTTGTAAAAGTTATGTCAAAAGTTCATGAATCTATAACAAAATGGTTTGATGGAATAAGCAAATATACTGTTAAATCAAATTATAAATTAGCTGCTAAACGTATGGATAAATTTGAATCTCTTGTTAAAGAATATAGAAGTAAATTATCAGCGGAAGAACAAACTCAGCTTGATTTAAAATTAAAAGAAATTTCTAAAGCAAGAGAATTTTTCTCAGAAAAAAATACTGCTCAAAGATTTGTTGAACAAGAAAAATCAATGGATAACCTTCAGCGTGATTTTATGAGAAAGTTAAATTCTTATAGAAATGGTTTTTCTAATAGATTTATAAATAAAGCGGAACATATTGATAAAAATATGTCTTTTTGGGCTGAAAATATTATGCAACCTACAAGAGATAAAGTAGAACGTCAAGGTCTTGATGTTGTTGAAAAAATTGTTGGTGGTGGTAAAACTCAAAAAGGTTTATATGAAGATATTTATTCAATGTTAAGTCCTAAATTGAGTGAGCAAGAAAAATCTGCTTTAGAAAATGTTATGAAAAAAGCGAATAAAAAATTACACAAAGCAAATCATAGTGAAACTGTAGAATATTTTGATAAAAAACGAGACCTTGTTTTAGGTGGTGCTCCAACAGATATAGTAACTGCGGTTGCAGGTTTAGGTCTTAGTGGTGTTGCTATAGCAACAGCTGATACAAAAGAAGATAGAATTTCACGTGCCTTAACAGGTGGATTTCCGATTATAGCAGGTATTGGTGCTTCAATGGCATTTACTGCTATGTTATTTTCCGGTGTACAAGGTATGTTATATGGTGCACTAACATCTGTCGGTTTAAGTAAACTGGGAAGTATGGCAGACCACTATATAATGGGTAATAAGAAAAATAATAATACAGAAAATAATCCTAATCCTACTTTAACAAATCAATTAAAACAACAGGAGGTAATCAATGCTTAATGTACTTTTTCAACAATTTTTAGAAATGTTTTTCTCTAATTTTAAAAATCCATGTTATTGCCGTGTTGAAGTTTATTATGATAAATACTAATTATCTTATGGTACAGGGTCATATCCGCCTTCATTAAGCGGATGACATCTGCAAATTCGCTTAATCCCAAGCCAACTGCCTTTTAACAAACCATATTTTAATATAGCTTGTTTCATATACTCGGAACAAGTTGGGTAAAATCTACATCTTGGCGGTGTTAAGCTTGAAAATTTTTGATAAATTGATAATAAAAATAAAACTAATTTTTTCAATTTAGTATTCCTTAATTGTTGACCAAAAAGTTGGATTTTTTGTATCGTAATCCAATATATCAATTATTCTGTAAACAGGTGCATTTTTTGTTGATATGTGCAAAACACCATTATATTCTTGTTCGTTATTTGTATCAAAATGCCCTGATACTATGGCTTTTACATTTTTATGTTCTGAAATTAATTTTAAATATTCGTCAGCTTTATATGTGTAATGTGTTTCTTTTTTGGAAGGTGGAATAATTGGATAATGTTGCAAAATAACTACATTTTTATTTTTATATTTATCTAATTGTTCATCCAGCCATAGTATTACATCTTCTTTGTAATAACCCATTGGAGTCGGGATAACTTCTTTTGAACCATCAGCTACAATAAAAATAATATCTTTTTTTTCAAACACATAATTTGGAGAATTTATTTTTTTGTAAGTGCGGACATTTTTATGCAAAATTTCCATATACTCTTTTTTGCCTAATTTTTTTTGTTTATTTACATCTTTTTGTCCAAGAATAACGTAAAAAGGTTTATTTAATTCTTTTGATTCATTTAAAAAATTCTTAAGTTCATCTTGATTTGGTTTTGAAATATTATTACCTGTAAAAACAATAAATTCTACATTTTTTTCTTTGTTAATTTTTTCTATTAAATTTTTAAAAGATTCCTTATTTGTTGAATTATATAACGCTCCATCAACTTGCACAAATCTCATATCAGCACTAAATGCTGTTAATGTTGTTAATAATATTGTTGCTAATAGACCAAAAATTTTTTTCATAAAATATCCTCTAATAGTCAGATTTTAGCATAAATAATGTTCTTTTCCAAACACTAGAAATTTTTCAAGATATAATAAATCTGTAGGGCAGATACCTTGATAGCGAATCCTTACTTATACACGACAAACTTTTTTCTGGACAAAGGTGTAAAGAAAGGAGGTAGCTATGACAAAACAGCAAATGTTAGTAATAATAAAAGCTGTCCTTTGCCTACTTGGACAGCTTTTGATAGTTATTTCTAACATGATGTAGGGTCTGAACAAGAGGTCTTCTGACCTCTCCCTGCTTTATCATTATAACTCTTTTTTAATAGATTTCAAGGGTTTGTTCTTCTCCAAACACTAGAAATTTTTCAAAAATAGTTTATAATATACATGCAATGTACAAATCCTGAGGAAAAAGCTATGTCTTTTGATTTCAGTAGTAACAATATCAACCAATTTAAAACTCAAGCTGCATACAAAGATGGTGGAGGTCTTGGCGGTGGCGGAATGTATATGAAGCAAGGTAAAAAACAGCATAAAGACCAGCCTGATGATGATTTGTTTGAGTTTAGTGGAGACAATAACGAACATGAAATAGTTATTGATTCAGAAATAGAAGAAAAGGATATCCCGCAAGATACCCTTTTCAATAAATTTGTTAATTGGTTTAGATTAAAAAATTAAGATTTTTTAGTAGAGAAAAAGTTTTTAATTTTGTCAATACATTCAGAACCTTTTGTTTTAGCAGTTGAACACCACTCATGGCATTTTTCTCCTGCCGGTTCAAGTTTTGATAACATATCTTTTATTTTGCCGTCTTTTAGTTTACTTAGAGCATTGGTTTTATGTGCATAACCTAAACCGACAATACCTGCAACAGCAATTCCAACTAAGGTTGTAATTACACCCAAGGCAGATGTTCCTTTTTTATTTGAATTTTCAAAACTGTCATAACCTTTGAAATTTACTTTGTTGTTGCATGTATTTTCGCAATCTTTTCCACATGTTGGACATTCCATCATATTATTTTTATAAGCAACAGAACCTGCTGATTCTGAACCACTGCCACGAAAATTTACAAAATTTACACTATTCATTTAAAAACCTCCTAAGGTTATACACATCTATTACATGAAAAACAAAATGTCATGAAAAATTGCTCTTTTTACACAGTTTATTAAGAAATATTAAGTTTAAAAATTTGTCATACTTGAAGTAATCTGACGAAAGTGGCTTTTCTCGTGAATAGTGAATTAATAAAAGTGAATAGGTGAATAAGTAAATAAGTGAATAAGATGTTACCGTTTTTTTGTGAATAGTGAATAGTGAATCGAAAAAAAGGTGACTAGGTGATTATTGAAATTGAACAGATGAAAGGTTGAAGAGTTGAATGGAATTTAACGATTTTGTTATTGAAAAACTCTGTAACAATTTTTCATTTTCCACTTTCCACTTTCAATTCTTACTGAAGTGCCCAACTTACAAGTTATATTGTCATCCTGAATAGCCGACAAAATTAGACATTGTATTTGAGGTTTAGATAATAAATAAGGCGTATTTCAGGATCTTACCAACTTGGCATGATACTTATGTATTGGTCAGATCCTGAACAGCTTGAAAATTACGGACTTACATCCTTATTTTCTACGCTTTCAGGATGACAGGTTTATTAAAACCGTAACCACATGGTCACTTAATCACCTAGTCACTTAGTCACTTTTCATTGTTTGCCGTGAAAATCTTTGATTTCTTGGCAATGACAAAACAGCATCCACCCTTTCCTACACAAAAATTAACAATTTGAAACTTTTTCTTGTATAAGTTATTATGTATACTGAACGATTGTGCGTGGGGAGACATGGAAAATAATTATTTTGCACTATTAGCTAATGACATAAAAAAACTTTGGAACGGTTTGGATGACGGGCAAAAGCTGGGAATGCTTGCTTTGACTGTTGTAACGATTATTGCTGCGACTTTTTTCTTATCAAAAGCAATGGAACCGGATTGGGTTGTTTTGTACTCTGATTTAAACGAGGTTAATGCTTTAACTATTGTTGAAAATATGAAAAAAAACGGATATCAATATAAACTTTCTGAAGATAAACATTCTATTTTAGTACCTTCAAATGTAAGAGATGAAATGCGTGTTTTTGTCGCAGAAAATGATTTAATCAAAAATAGTGATACAGGTTTTGAACTCTTAGATGATATGCAATTAGGTTCAACCGATTTTAAAAACAAATTGACAAAACAAAGAATTTTTCAGGGTGAAATTACCCGTGCAATCGAAAAAATTCAAGGTATTAAGTATGCAAAAGTGCAATTGGCGGAGCCTGAACGTTCAATTTTTGAAGATAATGATGAAAAGCCAACAGCTTCTGTAATGCTTGTACTTGACCCCGGATATAAATTAAAGAGTTCACAAGTTAAAGCTATTAAAAATTTGGTTGCATATTCTGTTCCGAGAATGACACCGGAACAAGTATTTATTACTGACCAAAATGGAAATGTTTTGTCTGATGAAACTTCTAAAAACTCAACCGATATGGAAAGTTTTAAATCCAATTTGGAAAAACAAACTGCTAAAAAAGTTTCTGATGTATTAGAAAAAATTGTTGGTAAAGGAAATGTTTCGGTTCAGGTTAATGCAGATATTGATTTTAATTCAGCAAAAGCAACTATAGAAAGCTATACTCCGATTGAAGGCGGAAAAGAAGGCGTTTTGGTAAGTTCACAAACAGAAGTAGAAACTTATGAAAATCCTAATCTTGTGCCAAATCCTACGGGAGTAAATCAAAGAAATTTAAATTATTCAAAACAAAAAACTGCAATGAATTATAATGTAACAAAAGAAGTTAAGCAGGTAATTTATGCTCCCGGAACTGTAAAAAGATTGTCTATAGCGGTAGCAGTAAACAAAATTTTAACAGCAGAAGAAAAGGATGAAATAAAAGAATTAGTACTTTCAGCATCCGGAGTTGATTATAATCGTGGAGATATTGTTTCTGTTTCAGGACTTCAATTTGAAGGCGCTTCTATTGATAAAAAAGCTAATGAGGAACTTGCTAAACAATATCAACAAGAACAATTGATATACACAATTACATCATCAGTAATTCCATTGATAATTGTTCTTATACTTGGATGTTTTGCATTGGCAGTATTAAAAGGTTTTGTATCTAAACTTCCATCAAGGAAGGCTGAAAAACGTGTGATAGAAGAATCTCCTATAAAAGTATTGGAAGAAGAGGAAATAACAGAATCTGCTCCAAGAATTGAATTTAACAAAAAAGAGCTTCAATCACAAAAAGAACAAACGATTAACGAACTAAATGAAGCTGTAATGGCAGCACCGGAAGATGCAGCAAAATTGCTAACATCGTTTATTAGAGAATAGAGTCTTGAACCCACTGGTAATCTGTTCCAAAGGAACACCGGTAATGACAATTAAAATTAGTAGTAAAGCGGAATGTGTTCCGCCCAAAGGTTGAAAAAGAACCGGTGCGAACCCACTGGTAATCTGTTCCAAAGGAACACCGGTAGTGACAATTAAAATTAGTAGTAAAGCGGATGTGTTCCGCCCAAAGGTTGAAAAAGATGGGTATTGAAGAAATAAAAAAAGCAAAAGAAGAAGAGAAAAAGGTATTTAAAC
>CAZHEI010000083.1:0-7143 GCA_964531425.1 uncultured Vampirovibrio sp.
AACTTCCAAATATTTTTCTATAAGCATCTAAAAGCCCTCATAAATTTGCGCATTAATTCACAAGTTAACAATAGCATAAATTCTATTCCTTGTAAAGATTTATTAACATTCTATTTATGTAGAACACATGTATATTAAAAAGATGGAATTTTTAACAAAACCCCATCTTTTTATTGTAAATCAAATTTCACAGAAACATATCTGTTACTAAGATTTCTTTTTATCTTCCCAGATTTCAATCAATGATGAACAGAAGAAAATACTTGAATAAGTACCGATTGCAATACCAAGAATCATTGCAAGTACGAAATCTTTTGTAGTAACTCCTCCGAAGAAATATAATGCAGCTAAAGTAATTAATGTTGTTAATGAAGTGTTGATACTTCTTGCTAAAGTCTGATTAATACTAGCATTCATAATTTCGCCGAAAGTCATTTTCTTTGAGTAATATTTCAAATTTTCTCTTACACGGTCAAATACAACGATTGTATCGTGTACAGAGAAACCAATTACAGTAAGAAGTGCTGTTACGAACAATGCATCAATTTGTACTCCATAAAATAATCCCAATATAGAGAATACGCCGACCACAAAAATTGTATCGTGTACAAGTCCTAATATTGCAGCTAACGCATAGTCAAATTGGAATCTGAAAGTTAAATATGCAATAATACCCAAAAGTGCAAGTGATAGAGCAATCATGGAGTTTTTAAACAATTCGCTTCCAAGAGTTGGTCCAACTGATGCAACCTGTACCAATTCAGGTTGAGTAAATTCACTATTTACAATTTGTGTAATTTTATTTAAATCATTTGAATTTTCATCTATAAATTTTGTTCTGATAGAAAGAATTGCTTTCAAATCAGTATTGTCTTTTGAATTAACATTAATGATTTGCAAACTTGGAGTTTCAATTCCTCCATTTTCGAGAGTTGTACGAACTTCTGCAAGTTTATCATTTGTAATATTTTCCTTGATTCCGTATTGCAAAGTTGTACCACCTGTATAATCAATCCCAACTTTAACAGGTGTGTGTGTATCATAAGTGACCATTGAATAAATCATTGCAATAACCCCCGGAATAAGGAGAATTGCAGAAATCGCCAAATATATAAATTTATGTTTAACTATATCTAATTTCATGTCTTACCTCATTTATCGTGAATCGTGACTTGTGAGTCGTGATTCGTTTTTACCATGTATTTATTATTAATCCAATATTCCAAATTTTGCTTTTTCACGTTGAGTTTCAACAACTTTGTAACCTTCACCGATTTCGCTTTCTTTCAATCCGAATAGTGCAGGATTTTTAAGATTACCGGTTCCAAAGATTAAGTGCATAAAGTTTTTAGTAATTGTAATTGCACTAAACATTGAAACAACAACCCCGATAGCAAGAGTTAAGGCAAAACCTTTAACAATGCTTGTTCCACAGCAATAAAGAATTGCACAAGTAATAATTGTTGTCATGTTAGAGTCAAAAATACTTGTAAATGCTCTATCAAAACCTGAATTAATTGCAGTAAATAAGGTTCTGCCAGCTTTTAACTCTTCTTTTGTTCTTTCGAAAATCAAAATATTAGCATCAACTGCCATACCGATTGAAAGAATAAAACCTGCAATACCTGCTAATGTAAGAGTTACAGGAATTGCTTTAAATAATGCGAATAACATCAAACCATAAATTACAAGTGCAATGTCTGCAATTAGCCCAGGGGCTCTGTAATATGCAACCATGAATAACATTACAAAACCAAGTCCTAAAGCTCCTGCAATTTTTGATTTTGCAATACTATCAGCACCTAGAGTTGGTCCAACGGTATTTTCTTCAATAATTTTAGCTGGAACAGGAAGTGCGCCTGCATTCAATAAATCAACCATTGTTTTAGCTTCTTCGTAAACAAAACCATTTTCTCCGCCTGAAATTTGTGCTCTTCCACCTGTAATAGCTTCTCTGATAACAGGAGCAGATTGAAGTTCCCCATTAAAGAAGATTGCCATTTGCTGACCAACCATTTGTTTAGTAAGAGTCGCAAACTTCTTAGTGCCTTCTCCATTGAATTCCAAATCAACAACCCATTGTCCGTTAGAAGAATTAGTGCTCAAATTCGCTCTTGTTAAATCTTTTCCTGTTAGACCGGTTGGTTCCCAAGCTTCCATATTATCTTTCATTACAGGTCTTCTGAAGTCTAGTTCAGCGGTTTCCCCAATATATGCTTTTGCTTGGTTTAAGTCTGAAACATCAGGTATTTCAACAACTAATCTTTTATCTCCTGAACGTTGTACAACTGTTTCAGAAACACCCAGTTTGTTAACACGGTTTTCAATTGCAAATTGCAAGCTTGACATCATATCAGGTGTAACTTGCGCATTGTTTGCAGGTTGTGCTTCAAGTACAAGTCTTGAACCTCCAACCAAATCAAGTCCCAGTTTTGTCGGTTTTGTCGCAATAACTACTATAGAAGTAATTACTATCGCTACAATCACCCAAAACAAAATTAATTTGTTTTTCATTTTTTATATACCCCTTTTTAACTGTAATTGTAATTTAAAATTTTTTTTAATAACTTAATCACTCAGTCACTTAATTCCTTAGTCACTTATCTAAATTGAATCTAAAACAAAGATCAATTCAGCTTTTTCAGCTTTAGTTAATTCAACAAGCGGACGTCTTACATAATCTTCAATAATATCTTTGTAAGCCAATGCTGCTTTTACAGGAACCGGATTTGGTGCCATGAATAATTTTTTGAAAATTGGATACAATTTTAAATGCATATTTCTTGCAGTCATTGCATCTCCTGTTTTAAAGTTCCTAATCATTGATTTAATTTCTCTGCCGAACAAATGTGATGCAACAGAAATTACACCATGAGCTCCTAAAGAAAGCATTGGAAGTGTTAAACTATCATCTCCTGAATAAATAGCAAAATCACTTGGACAAGCCATTTTTAATTCAGAAATTACATCCATATCACCCAAGCTTTGCTTAACTGCTACGATATTTTCATATTTTCTTGCCAGAGTTTTAATTGTTTCAACAGACATATTAACTCCGGTTCTTGATGGAATATTGTAAAGAATAATCGGCAAATCAACAGATTCTGCAACAGCAGAAAAATGTTCTATCATGCCAGCTTGAGAAGGTTTGTTATAGTATGGAACAACACTCAAAATTGCATCAGCATCATTCTTTTCAGCAAGTTTAGCCGTTTTAACAGCTGTTTCTGTTGAATTAGAGCCTGTGCCCATAATAACTTTTGCCTGTTTATTAACAGCTCTTTTTGCACTACATAGAATTTCAATTTCTTCATCATAAGTTAAAGTAGGCGCTTCTCCTGTTGTACCTGTTACAAGAATTGCATCAGAGCCTGTGTTGGCGAGTTGAAATGCAAGTGACTCCACTTTTTCATAATCAACTTCTCTTTGTTTATTAAATGGCGTTACCATTGCTGTAATAACTTCACCTGCATCATATCTCATAATTTATACTCCTTATTCTCTCTTTATACTAACTCAAATATAATAATAATTCATGATTACTTTTTAACGAATTCATGAACCTCAAATGTATTATTATTTTTTTGAAACAATCCGACTTGCACCGTATTATATTGACAATTTTTATTAAATCCATAACGATACGCTGTATCAGAAAGCATTGTTATTTTATTTAAAATTTTAAGACTAATTAATACTTTTAACTGTTCAGTTTCCTTAACGGTATTCGTACCAATGATTTGAACACATGTTACATAATCAATTGGAGCTTCTGATTCAGGAAGTTTTGCAAAAATATCTAAAACCTCATCGATGTTTTCAAAAGAATCAAATGTAAATACGAATCCGTCTTCAAATTTATCAGGACATAAGCCTGTTTTTGTCCTCAAATGTTTCATTAATATTTGATTTTGTTCTTCAATGTTAATGTTATATCCACGAAAAGCCAAGTTTTGTTTTACAAAAGTTGAAATAAAAATTTGATAACGTTTTATTTTCTTTTGTTCCGCAATATTACGTCTTTCTAAATCAGCATTAAACAGGTCTTCTTCCTTTTTTCTGACTGCTTGACGACCTTTGCAATAAACTTCTTCTAATGTACATAATCCAATATAACCAAAATGTGCCAATGCATATAAACCACCAAAAATAATCATTGCAACGAGATATTTAAATTCAAAAACTGCTGCAAAAAGCATGATATGCCCCGGCCAAACAAATTTCCCTATATCAAGAAAAAAATCCAAAAAACGATTCATAAAAGCTGTCCAAGCCCAAGAATCTCCTGTTAGATTTTGTATCCAATACAGCAACAACATAAGAACAGAAAATACTATAAGTATTTTTATAAATTGTATACAACTTTTTAAAAATCCGAAAAAATTTAAAATAGTTTTATGCATTTACACCTCTTTAAAATAGATATTATCAATAAGCCTTACACCATCTACTCTGCAAGCAATAAGTGCGATAGAATCTTTATTTGCATTTTCTTCTTCTTCAAGGGTGTTACGGTTTAAAATTTCAAGATATTCTAAATCGTGCTTATCAGTTAAATAAGAATATGCTGTTTCTTTTAAGGCTTCAATATTTGTAATTCCACGATTAAAACATGCAACAATGTTTTTTAGAATTTGACTTAAAACAAGTGCATCTTTTTTACCTTCTTCTGACAGATATTTATTTCTTGAACTCAAGGCAAGCCCAGATTCTTCTCTTACAATCGGACATTGAATAATTTCAATTGGAACATTCAAGTCCTGCACCATCTTTTTAATAACAATAACTTGCTGAGCATCTTTTTGCCCGAAAAATGCACAATCAGGTTGAACAATATTAAACAATTTCATTACAACGGTACAAACTCCGTCAAAATGCCCAACTCTGGATTTTCCACAAAGTTTATTAACATAGAAAAATGGAGGACATACATAGGTTAAAGTGTCATTAGACAATCTACCACACCCATTTTCTTCAAGCTTGTCGTCTGACATTCCGGCTGAAACACATTTACCCCCATACATTTCAGATGGAGTTGGTGCAAATACTATATCAACCCCTTCATTGTCACAAAGTTTTGTATCAGCTTCTAATGTTCTTGGATATTTATCAAAATCTTCACTTGGTCCAAATTGGATTGGATTAACAAACACTGAAACAACAACTTTGTCACATTCAGATTTTGCTTTTTTAATTAAGCTTAAATGTCCTTCGTGTAAAGCTCCCATTGTTGGTACAAGTCCAACCTTTAAACCTTCTTTTCTCCAATTTTTAACCTGTTCTCTAACTTCATGTATTGTGTTTAGTAACATTTTCTTTTCCTCGTTTTGTTGGGTTCTTTCCAAACTACATCTTCTATTTTCTTGTTCCCTCTCCTTGGGAGAGGGCTAGGGTGAGGGTTCAACCTCAACACCTTGTTTTACCTTGCGGTGGGTTCGCTTCGTTTAACCCACCCTACATTTAATTTTTTATTGTTAAAAGATTCTTTTCTGATTCTGCTAATTCAAAAGATTCTTTCTTTGATGGAAATTCCTCATCCTTTACTTCTTTTGAATATTTTCTAACACCTTCAAGCACTACATCATGAAGATTTGCAAACTTTTTGACAAATTTTGGTGCAAAATCAGTAAATTTACCCATGATGTCATCAGTTACAACGATTTGACCGCTACACCCAACTCCGGCACCAATTCCGATTGTAGGAATATTCAAATTTTTTGTAATGTATTCTGCGCTTTCCGCTGGCAAAAGCTCTAAAACTACAGCAAATGCTCCAGCTTTTTCAAGCTTTTTTGCACTTTCCAGAATAGCTTCAATTGCTTCAACGGATTTTCCTTGAATTTTATATCCGCCAATTGTATTTAATGATTGCGGGGTTAATCCTAAATGCGCTAAAACTGGAATTCCACATTCAACGCAGCGTTTTGTTAATTCTAAAATATGCTCATTGCAACCTTCCAATTTAACAGCATTTGCACCGGCTTTAATCATTTCAGAAGAATTTTTTAAACCTTGTTCAATGGAAAGATTGTAGCTCATATAAGGCATATCGCCGACAATAAAAGTATTTTTAGCACCTCTAGCTACGGCTTTGACGAAAATTAACATTTCATCAAGAGTAATGTTATAAGTGTTTTCGTGCCCTAATGCAACCATTGCTAATGAATCGCCTACTAAAATTGCGTCAATTTCTGCCTCTTCAAGTACTTTTGCGGTTGAATAGTCATAAGCTGTCAGCATAGCAATTTTTTCATCATTGTTTTTTAATTTTTGAAACAAAGTTACTGTTTTTTTTGACATAATACCAACCTTATTTCTTTATTACCTTTCTATACCAGTAATACACAGCTCTAGCTACTCTATGTGAAGAATGTCTTACAAGTCCTTGCTTATTTTCTTCAATGAGTTTTTGAGAAACCACAGTAATACCAGTAGGAGCAAGGTTTTCCATATCTAATCTTACAGGTATTGAACCACTTTTTGCATAACCTTCTGAAATATTATCAGGAAGAGAGTTGTTAACCAAAACTGCATCAATTATTTTTCTGCCTTTTGCGTGAGTAATCAAAGCATTTACGTGGCTTGCAACAGAATAATTATCAGTTTCCCCAGGTTGAGTCATTATATTACACACATAAATCTTTTTAGCCGTAGATTCCATAATAGCATCTACAATTCCGTCAACAAGTAGGTTTGGAATAACACTTGTATACAAACTTCCGGGACCTAAAATTATCAAATCAGCATTTGCAATTGCCTCTAAAACTTCCGGCAAAGCTTTGCAATGAGCAGGTTCAGTAAATAATTTTTTAATATGCTTATGTTCTTCCGGAATATTAGATTCACCTTTGATTGTTGAACCATCTTCAAATTCAGCAGCTAACTTCATATCATCCAGTGTTGCAGGAAGAACAACCCCACGAATATTGAGTACTTTAGAAGATTCTTTAACCGCTTTAACCATATTACCTGTAATTGCGCACAAAGCTGTTAAAAATAAGTTCCCAAAACTATGACCTTCTAAACCTTCTCCTTTTTTGAAACGATATTGAAAAAGCTCTGTAATTAAATTGTCATCATCAGCCAAAGCTGCAATACAGTTTCTGATATCCCCAGGAGGAAGAATTCCCATATCTTCACGAA
>CAZHEI010000084.1:0-7119 GCA_964531425.1 uncultured Vampirovibrio sp.
ACACCTCTTATAAGATATATAATGTATATCGGCATAATTTCTAAAAACTTTAATGTTTTTGGACTAATATTTACAATTCGTTACATTTAACGCCAAAAAGTGCATGCCTATTGGATATTATTTTAAGGGTAAATAATCTTATCTTAAATTATTTACCCCTGTTGCACACGGAAACCTAAAGGCGGATTGGTAGTTACAAACTTGTAAGTTGGGCATACTTGCCCAACAACGATGCTCAAAATGGGAAATTGAAAGTGAAAATAAGTTGAATAGTTGAAAAGATGAATGGTTGAAATGTTTATTACAGAGTTCTAAAGATAAAAAAGGCTGGATTTCCAAGCCTTCGGCTTGAAAATGATAGCACGCTAGTAGGCGGTATTCCGGTTTTTTGTCATCCTCGAGCGTTAGCTCGGGGAACCAGCTGGTCGAATGGAAAGTAGAAATAAGTGAATAAGATGTTACGTTTTTAATAAACCTGTCATCCTGAAAGCGTAGAAAAAAAGGATGCAAGACCGTAATTTCATGCTGTTCAGAAGCTGACCAATACATAAGTATCATGCAAGTTGGCAAGATGCTGAAATACGCCTTATTTAACTCAATTTGTTATTATCAGCTATTTATGTTAAAATAATCACTATGTTCACGGGTATTATAGAAGAAACAGGAAAAATCCTATCTATCACATCGAATAAGATTATAATTGAGTGCAATAATGTACTTGAGAATTCTAAATTAGGTGATAGTATTGCTGTAAACGGGGTTTGTCTTACTGTTACGGATGTGGCAAAAAGTTCATTTACGGCGGATATTTCTCCTGAAACATTGAAAGTTACGTCATTAAGGAACCTTGAAGCAGGATGTCTTGTGAATCTTGAACGAGCAATGAGAGCTGATGGAAGGTTCGGAGGACACATTGTTTCAGGACATATTGACGGTTTGGGACAAATTAGAGAAATTAAACAAAATGGAAATTTTTATGAATTAAAGATTGAACTTTCTTCTGAACAAGAAAAATATACTGTTAAAAAAGGTTCGATTACAATAGACGGAATTAGCTTAACAATTGCAAATATTGAACAAAATCTAATAACTTTAGCAATAATCCCTCATACATTTGAAAATACGAATTTAAAAGAACATAAAAACGGTGATTTTGTAAACATTGAGGTTGATATAACAGCCAAATATATTGAAAAATTTTTATCAACGAGTGATAATAAATCAAAGATTACTCTGGAATACCTGCAAGAACATGGTTTTTAGAGGGAAAAGGATATGACAATCACAAATCAATTCAATACAATAGAAGATGCATTAGAGGATTTTAAAAACGGAAAACCTCTTATTGTAGCTGACGATGAAGACAGAGAAAACGAAGGCGATTTAATTTGTTCTGCGCAATTTGTAACTCCTGAATTAATTAATTTCATAACAAAAGAGTGCAGAGGTCTTGTTTGTCTAGCAATTTCTACTGAAATTGCAGAAAAAATGGAACTTCCTCAAATGGTACAGCGCAATAATGAATCTATGCAAACGGCATTTTCTTTAAGTATTGATGCTCATCCGAAATTTGGCGTAACAACCGGAATTTCTGCCTATGACAGAGCAAAAACAATAGAAGTTGCAATTGCACCGGATGCAATTCCTGCGGATTTGGTTCGTCCCGGGCACATGTTTCCTTGTGTTGCAAGAAAAGGTGGCGTTTTGAAGCGTTGCGGGCATACAGAAGCTGTTGTTGATTTGGCAAAATTATGCGGTCATAGACCTGCCGGAGTTATGTGTGAAATTATGTCAGAAGATGGAAAAATGGCACGCAGAGATGAGCTATATTTGTTTGCACAAAAACACAGAATAAAATTTATTACTGTAGCAGATTTGATTGCATACAAACTTAAATTGGAAAGATTTGTGCAAAGAGAGGTAGAAACATTCTTGCCTACCCAGTTTGGAGATTTTAATATTCTTGGATATAAAGATACAATTTCCGGTTGTGAACATGTTGCTCTTGTTAAAGATGATGGTTCTGATAAAATTCCGTTAATTAGAGTTCATAGTGAATGTCTTACGGGAGATGTCTTTCACAGCTTAAAATGTGATTGTAATTGGCAATTGCATGAAGCTTTAAAAATGATTAATGAACACGGAAAAGGTGCATTGATTTATCTTCGAGATCATGAAGGTAGAGGGATTGGTCTTATAAACAAGCTTAAAGCTTACAAACTTCAAGATGAAGGTCAAGATACGGTTGAAGCGAATGTTTCATTGGGTTTTGCTCCTGATTTGAGAAATTATGGAGTTGGTGCTCAGATTATTCTTGATTTAGGATTTAATAATTTTAATTTGATTACCAATAATCCTAAGAAAATTGTTGGATTAAAAGGGTATGGGTTAACCATTCACGAAAATATCAATATTAAATCTGAAATTAACATGTATAATGAAAGATATATAAATACAAAACGTGAAAAAATGCATCATCTAATGTAAAGGAATAGTTATGTCAGAGATTAGTTACGAAGTAGAATTGCTCAATAGCAGTACTTTTAAGATTTTTAAAGGAGTTTATAATGACTTCAAATCTAAGGCTGTAAGTGAATATAAGTTCGAGTTAGAACCTCTTGAATATGATGAATTTATTAATGCTGTAGAAAAAAATTATTTAAAATGTATTGTTTTAAAAGAAAATCTCATTCCGACTGCGTTTTTGGTTTATACATCCTCTATTTCAGAATCAATTGAGCTGAATATGATTCATTGTTTGGGAACAGAAGATGAAACAAAAAAATACAAAGCTCTTATGGAGAAATTTTTGGAATTGACAGAAGCAGAACGTGCAAATAAAGTTGTTTCTTATCCAATGCTTGGGCATCAGTCTGTATTTACGGGAGATATTGCAAAATATGGATTTAAGTTTATTGGACTTGCTGTATTAAGGTTTATAATAGGTAACGCTTCTTCTGAGAGAATTTTGGAAAATTTAAAGTTGGACGAAAAGTCTGATGAATATAAAATCGTAGGTTATTCTTCTATTTACAAAGATGATGCAATAAGAGTTATTCACGAAGCTTTTAAAGATACGCAAGATGCAATGTTTGATACCAGATTTAAGTCTATAGAAGGAACAACTGATATTATTAACAAAATTGTAGAAAATATTTATGGTGATTTTTTGCCGGAAGCTACATCTGTATTGCTTTATAATAACGAACCATGTGGATTTGCATTTGCAAATGTTACAGGAGGAAAAATCGCAAATATTCCGCTTGTCGCAATTGATAAAAATCACAGAGGTAAAGGCTTTTCAAAACATCTGTTGAGTAGAACAATGAGAACTATTGTTGATTGGACAAAAATTGGCGAAAGAGAGTTCGCAGAAGTAAACGTTACAACAGAAACTAACAATTATAAGGCACTCAAAATGTACCGTAGAATTGGCTTTAGAGAGGATTATTGTTACCCTCAAGCTTATTTGATGCAAAAAAGAAAAAAATAGTAGTGCATTTGTAGAATTTTATGATAAAGTAAGAACATAAAAGAATAGGAAGTCTTTTAATAATAAGACTTATGAAAGGAGATGTATGAAAAGAGAACTTTTAACAGCAGTGGGTGTTCTTTGTGTGACAGCAGGTGTTGCATCAGCAGCTGATTCTATCCAAGCTTACGCACATCCTACACTTTTCGGTTCACAAGGACATTCTCTTGTGACTGCTGAAAATGATGTTATTGTTGGTGGTAAAATTTACAAGCCATGTCATGTAAAAACTATTGAAGGAAAGCAAAATGTTGTTGTAGGACGTTTTGCGAAACACATGCTTAGTGACATGCAAGCAAAAATGGACAAAAAAAGAGGCGCTTTGTATGATCCAAAAATGCCTGTTTTACGTTCTGAATTAGCATTTTTAATTTCAGAAGGTTTAGGTTTCAAAGATGGCAATTCTACTAAATATACAGATTTGTCTGATGGATATTGGGCTAAAGCAGAAATTGAAAGAGCATTGGCTGCTGATGTTATGATTGGTTATCCGGATTCAACATTTAAACCAGATAAGGCTATTACAAAAGCAGAAGTTTTCTGTACTTTTGCTAAATTGATGAATCTTGAATCAGATTCTTCTGTTCCAACTCTAAATGGTCAAACTATTAAGTATGTTCCGGAATGGGCTTATAAAGCAACTAACGAAGTATTGGCTTCAGGTTTGTTAAATGTTGTTCCTAATACAGACAAAGTTATCAATGACGAATATCTTTCAAAAGAACAAGTTGCTTACTTCATTTCTGCAATGAAGAGAAACTTCCAAATTGATTTATCAAATGGTGCTATTGGTTGTGCTTCTAAGTATGAACCGGTTGCTGTTAAAATCAAGCTTAGCGAAAGAATTAGTGCAAGAACTTCTAATGTAAATGATACATTTACAGCTAAAACTACAGAAGATGTTACACTTAATGGTGTTTGCTACCCAGCTGGTTCAACTGTAAAAGGTATTGTTTCATCTGTTGCAAGACCTGGAGTTAAAAAACCTGGTTATATTGAAGTTCAATTTGAATCAATTAAAAACGGCGACAATTGTGCTTGCTTCCCTAAAAAGCTTTCAAGTGCACAAGTTAATGTAATGAAAAACCCTAACATTGTTTCAAGAATTTTAGGTGCTCCATTCTCAATGGTAGGAAGAGTTGCTGGTGTTGCTGGAAGAACTGTTTCTGAAGGTGCAGAAGTAATCGCTAATGGCGTTGAAGAATATGGCGATAACTGGTCTGATGCATTCGCAGACACAGCTTCATTACATCCTGTAAAAGGACTTAAGAGCGTAGGTAGCAGCTTTATCACAGTTGGTAAAGGTGTTTACAACCTATCTAAATTAGCTGTAAGTGGAACATTCGGTGTTCTTTATGAATTCGTTGATGAATGTAAATACATTATCGTTCCGAACACAACTAATGATTCTAGTTTGAATCCTGATGAAGAATTAACTATTATTTTCTAATTAAGGATTTGTCAAACAAGAGATAAAAATAGAGCTCGTCAATTTGATGAGCTCTATTAATTTTTATATAAAATTATGTTTATTGCTAGTCTAATTCATATCCAAGCATAGAAACAACATTTACTCCGGTTGATTCAATCTTAGCTCTACCTTTAAGTGGATTTAATTCAATAATAAAGGCAGATGCAACAACTTCTCCTCCGGCTTTTTTAACCAAGTTGCAAGCTGCAACAGCAGTTCCACCTGTTGCTAATAAGTCATCTATGACAAGAACTCTGTCACCTTCTTTTATTGCATCAGCGTGCATTTCAATAGTGTCAGTTCCGTATTCTAAAGAATAACTTTCTTTGATAGTATCTGCCGGTAATTTATTAGGCTTTCTAATTGGAACAAAACCTGCATTTAATTTACAAGCCAAAGGTGCTCCAAAAATAAATCCTCGAGATTCTATTCCTGCAACAAAATCTATTTTTTCATCTTTGAATTTTTTATACAAAAATTCAATCATTAAGTTCATAGCTTTTGCATCTTTTGTAGCTGTTGTTATATCAAGAAACAAAATCCCAGGTTTAGGGAAATCAGGAACTTCTCTTACCGTACTTCTTACATAATCAAAATCATTTTCAGTTAGTGTCATTTTCTATTTATACCTCTTTTTAAATTGTTTGTAACTCTTGTTCTTTAACTTGTTCATGTTCTGCTTCTTGGCGAGCTTGTTCTTCCAAAACTAAACCATGAGCAGTCTTACCCCAATTCATATCTTTTTCTCTGAATAAAATTTTTCCACAAATAAATAATACCATTGGGAACCATATTACCAAGAAATAAATTGTTGTTTCAAATGCTTGTTTTAATGCGCTTAAGCGTGGAACAAAATCATATCTTCTCAACGCATATCTTATTGCCAGAAAGAACCCAAAGCCAACAACCGATGCAACAACTAAGGATGACCAAATTACGTTATGCAAACTGTATGCGCTCGGACAAATTCTATCCGTAATAAGTCTTAATACTCTAAATACGACTTCCATCATAAACCACAACGGCATGACAAATTGAGTTATATAAATTGCCATATCTAAACGTGCACGCAAAGACATTTTTTTAGAGCGCATTGCTTCTCCAAAATATTCTAAATGGCGTCTAATAGTGCCTTCTAGCCAACGTCTGCGCTGTCTGAATAAAGGAAATACATAAACAATTCCTTCCTCATAAACTAAAGCTTCCGGACAAAAACGAATATCCCAGCCTTTTATGTGAAGTCTTGTTGACATATCTAAATCATCTGTAATTGTATAATTATTCCATCCGCCAATATCTTCCAGAGCTGCACGTTTGATTAATTCTCCGTTTCCACGAAGCTCTACAGCGCCTTTTACGGCATCACGTCCTTCTTGGAAGTGGGTATCCAGTGTGTATTCATTATTTTGGCATCTTGTTAAAAAGTTATAATCTTTATTTCGAATAATTTTTCTTGCTTGAACAGCTCCCACATCAGCCGGTTCCAGTTTTGGCATTAATTTGTTAAGAAAATCCGGTTCAACAGTCGCATCAGCATCAAATACAAGGATTGCGTCTCCTTTTGCTAATGCCATTGCATCATTTAAAACCGCTGATTTACCAGGGAAAGCATCTTTATCACGAATAAACGCTACAACTTTTTCATACTTAGTTTCCAATTCTCTAATAACATTAGCTGTATTATCAGAGCTTCTGTCATCAATAACAATAATTTCAAAATTAGGATAATCAATTGCCAAAATGTTTTCAACGGTATTTGCAATAACATACTCTTCATTGTGAGCAGGTATCATAATAGTAACAAATGGCTTGTAGCTATCATTTAAAACAGGAGGATGTTTTTTTAACTTACGTTTTTGATATTTAGTTGCAGCTATAGAATACAAACCGTAAGTAACCATAATTGCACATAAAATTAGAAAACCAACAACTGTATCTACGTGATTCTGGAAAATGTACAAAAAGACTCCCAGTAATGACAATATTATAAATAATAAAATTCTTTCTCTCATAATTACCCCAGCACCAGTCTATTATATCTAAAACTGTTAAGTTTTTGAAGATTTTAGCCATTTTTTAAACTGAATTTTACATTTCTTAACAAAATGAGGTCAAA
>CAZHEI010000085.1:0-6990 GCA_964531425.1 uncultured Vampirovibrio sp.
ATATCCTCGTGTTTATTTAATGTTTGCTATTATCCAATAGCAAACTTTTTCTTTTTGCAATATGGTTATAACAATAATAAATCTTAATTCAAACAATTGACAAACAGAGATAAATAGTAAATAATGTAAATACAGGGTGGCAGTTTCCCAAACTGCCGGATACTCTTTAGAAGACTATACGGTTCTTACTTGTTTGAGTGAGAGCCGTTTTTTAATATGTACAAAATCAAAAAGATTAGGAATAATGCTATATTGAAATTATCCATACTAGCCCCCTTTCTAGTCGGGAACCAACCCGAAGACTATAATTGATTGTTGGTAGGTTCCGTTTCGAAAAGAGTATCTTCTACCCAATATCATAATACTTCAATTTCTATTCTATGTCTATTACATGAGAGTAAACTTTGCAAACAATTAAGTGTAATTTTTACATTATAAAAACTACTCTAAAGTATTACAACAAAAGGGTTGTAGAAATATTAAGTGTATGATATAATACTAGTAGAGCGTTATGTACATAAAACGAGGTAACAAACCAGCAGACACTATTACATTAACCCTAGAGTGTTACTAACCCCACACCACTCTTAAATAAAAAAGGTATCCGGTTACTAAATACAAGGTAAAGACCAATGGATACGCTAAGAATACCCCGTCAAAACACAGAAAGAACCGCAATAAGTGCGGTAGGAATAGGTATTGCATTATGCGTTTTGATTACACAAAATTTATTTATATCAGCAAAAGATTTAGGAATTGGTACTTATACGGGAATTTCTCCAACACTCAATAATTTAATAGAAGACCAAAATAAAAGGGAAAAAGAATTTAATAAAGTAATATCATTAAAATATTCGGGTTCAAAAATTGTAGAAGTTGAAAAAGGTGTTAAATATGTCAGAATGATACGTTTTTATAACAATCGACCGGTCAGAATTAACATTGTTGAGTTATCGACAGGAGTTAATGAAAATCTGTCTGTTATTCCGGCAATAGCCTCTAATACATTGGCAGCAAGGTCTAAGATTTCAAATATTGCACAAAGAGAACACGCAATAGCTGCAATAAACGGAGGATATTTTAAACCACAAACCGGAGTTCCGTTGGGAACGCTAATGATAAACAAAAAAGTTTACACAGGACCAATTTATGACAGAGTGGCAATGGGAATTTTTGATGAAGGTTACGGAATGGCTCGAGTAAAATTAAAAGCATCTGTAGATACTAATATAGGAGGGTTAAAAATTGACAACATTAATCAACCCAGAATGCTATCGACTCACACAATTGTTTATACGAGAGACTGGGGTCAAACTACTCCGCTTTCTCCTAAATATGGTGCGCAGCTGGTAGTTGAAAACGGGAAACTTGTAAAAGTTTCTCAAAACAGTGTTCAAATACCGGAAAACGGCTTTGTTGTTATTGCTCCAATGAAAAAATTAGAGCAAATTTCAAAAGCAAAGAGATTCAATCTTAATGTAGAGATTAATCCTGAGTGGAAAAATGTTAATCACATTGTAAGTGGTGGGCCTTATTTGGTAAAAGGCGGAGAAGTTTATGTAGATATGACAGCACAAAAACTTTCTGCAATAGGTGGTAGAAATCCAAGGACAGCGATTGGTTACACGAAAGACAATCATTTAATAATGCTTACTGCTGATGGACGAGAAGGCTCTTCAATAGGGCTTACACTATTTGAGTTAGCAAATCTAATGAAAGAGTTGGGATGTATAAATGCGATGAATCTTGATGGCGGTGGTTCAACCGTAATGTATGTTCAAGGTCAGGTTGTTAACAAGCCTGCTGTTCAAGGAGGAATTCCTCTATCTCATACATTAACTGTAAGTTTAAAGAAATCTTAATTTATCCTGCTTCAGCACAATTATAAAGGCAGATTTTCAAAAGAAAATCTGCCTTATTTTTAAAACTTTAAATAAAACAATTATTTAACAATTTCTTTAAAGCTTTTTCCAGCTGAGAATGCAGGAACTGTTTTAGCAGCGATTTTTAATTCTTTACCTGTTTGAGGGTTTCTGCCAGTTCTAGCAGCTCTCTTACGAGCTTCCCAAGTACCAAAACCAACCAAAGTTACTTTTTTACCTTTAGAAACAGTTGTTTGAATGATGTCTAAAGTAGCTGATAATACTTCAGCAGAAACTTTTTGAGATAATTTTGTTTTCTTTGAAATCTCTTTTACTAATTCTTCTTTGTTCATGATAAATCTCCTATACACTAGTACTCTCTTGTGCTTGTCTTCATTGACATTCACATATCTTATATATCCCATTATACACATTGTTACTAATTTTGCAAGCTTTTTTTACAATGAATAAAAAAACGATAAACCTGTCACACTAAAAGCCTAGAAAATAAGGATGACCGTCCGTATTTTTCAAGCTATTCAGGATGACAATATAATTTATGTTAAATCATTCGGAACAATAGTATCGACTTTTTCTGCAACCTCTTTAAGCTGCTTCAAATATATTTTTGGCATTTTCATCAATTTCAAAATCTTGAAGTTCACCGGTATAGTTATCTATAGTTTTTTTATTCATAATATCCCAGAGTTCTCCAAGCACTGGTTCTTTGACAGTTTTTTTGTTAGCTTGTGATTTTAAATATTTTAATGTTTCTTTAAGCGAATTATTTAATGTAACTTGAGAAGACATGTTTAATATAAGCTGTTGAGAATTTTGAACAGGAAAAACGGTTTGTTCAACGATTTTATGCATAGCTTCTGTTGAAGCACCTTGCTTATTTAAAATTTGCTTAGCTGCATTTCTCAAATTTTCTCTATTTTCAAATTGAAAACTGTTCATTGTGTGTGTAATGTTGATTCCCATTTTCCGATACCTATAATTAGTCCCTTTTGTAATATATATATCGGCACTTTTTCTAAAAACTTTAGCCTTTTTAATGTCTTTGTTACAAAACTTTGTAAACTTTTGTAAAGAAATAATAGACATGTGAAATTGAAAAACTTTTAAATACTTTATATATACATAAGATGTTAATAAGATGAGGTAAGAGCTATGGTACTCAAATGTCACTCAGGATTTGTACACTACAATATGTTTCACAATAGTCACTGTCACGGTGGTGGTAACAATTACGGCAGTATATTTAATGTTACCTACAACTGTAAAGGTGGTACTGGATTCTTAGGCGGACTAGGTGCTGGACTAGGTTTTAGTCTTGGTAATTTGTTCGGCGGATGGTTTGGTAATATGTCTGGCGGTTTTGGAAACTTTGGAATGGGTAACTTTGGCTTTGGTGGCTGGGGTAACGGTTTCGGTAACTTCTGGGGCGGTGGTGCTGGAAATGCCGGAAATGATTACTCAAGATACTCTTCTAATCGTTCATCTTGCAACTGCAGATGTGGTAACAAAGATGGTAATGACACTAACAAAAATGACATTGATAACCCTAAATTCGCTTCAATAACAGATAAAATTGCAAAATTAAAACCTGGACAAGTAACAGATGCTGACTATAACGCTATTAAGGCTGAATTAGACGCAGCTCTTAATGCAACAGATGATATTCAAACTGAAGACGATAAGAAAACATACAACAATTTGTTAAAAACTTTGGATAATTTGAAAGCCGGAAAACCAGCAGAAGAAGTAAAAGTTGATAACAATGATGGTAAAATTGGTGGTAAGCCTATCTCAGATTTAACAGGTGATGATATTAACAACATTACTCCGGAAGATTACAACAAATTATCAGATGCAGATAAAGAAGCCTTAAAAAATAAGATTAAAGGTTTATCAGAAGATGATAGAACTAAATTGGCTAGAAACAATCAACTTCCTGCAGATTTGAGAATAGCAGCAAAAGAATCTTTCTATAGAAGCGGTTATACAAATGTTTCATTAGATTCTTTGACAGATGATGAAATTAAAAAACTAAAATCTGTAATTGATACATCTCCGATTGCTGATTTTGAAAATATTAAAACAATTGATAATATCCAAAGAGATGGCGCTGGAAAACTTAAATCCTTCAAAATGACAGCTCAAACCGGTACAGCGGTAACTTATGTAACAGTTTCAGTTGTTGATAATGAATTAATTTTCCACGGTAGACAAGAAACTCAAAAATATGCATTACAAAAAGACCTTGATGGTAACTATCACTTGATGCAATATAAATATCACGACGGAAACGGTACAGCAGACGTAAGAAGACGTTAATAAAAAAACTCCCTTCGGGGAGTTTTTTATTGGTTAAAATTTCCACATTCCTTCTTTTATAAATGTATATTTAGTACTTTTTTCAACACTTGTTTCTTGTACAATTTCTTCCGGTGGAAGACTTTTTAAGTAACTCCCTAAATCAATTGGAGATACCAAACAAAGATTTTCCTCTTTTCTCATAAGGATTTCATTGGAGGATAAAATATTTGTAACAATGTGTTCTGTTGATGTACTCATATTCTGATTATATTACAAAAATAACTAGCATTTAATTAAAGAAAGAACTTTTTTTACATTCTCTAATTTTAAATCTGCGGTTAGTGAAATTCTCAATCGTGACGTACCTTCCGGAACCGTAGGCGGACGTATTGCCGGAACATAATAACCCTCAGAACGCAATTTTTCTGACACTCTTAGAGTATCTTCATTTGAACCGATTATAATTGGAATAATTTGAGAATTAGAGGGTGTATTTTCTATTAGAGCTAATGTATTTTTTGTAAGATTGTTTAGCTTAAATTTTTGTTGCTCTAAATAATTCCGTTTTTCTGTCAGAATCCAATTTGACCAAGCTATATTTATTGGCGGAATTGAAGTCGAAAAAATAAATGAACGAGCTTTATTTACTAAATAAGAAATTATTTCATTATTTGCAACACAAAACGCTCCAAAAGAACCAACTGCTTTCCCAAAAGTAGCAGTAATAATATCAACATCTTTATTGTAACTAAGTCCGGCTAAATTATCTCCTACTGCACAAAAAGCGTGTGCTTCATCAATCATTAAAAGACAATTATATTTATTTTTGAGTTCAACAAGTTTGTCAATATCAGCAACATCTCCATCCATTGAAAACACGGATTCGGATACAATAATAGCTCTTTTATATTGATTGCGTTTTGTTTGTAGTAATTTTTCCAAATGGTCATAATCAAAATGTTTATATCTTATAAAATCACCTTCCGCAAGTCGCATTCCGTCAATTATGCTGGCATGGTTGAGTTTGTCGGAAAAAACTACATCTCCTTTTTGACACATTGCTGAAATTACGCCTAAATTACACTGATAACCGGTATTAAAAATAAGACAAGATTCCTTGTTAAATAGTTTCGCAACTGTAGTTTCAAGCGCCGTGTATTCAGGTGAAGACCCTGTTAAAAGTCTTGCAGAAGCAGAAGACATCAATGGTCTATAATCGGACAAAAATTCATTAACCAGCTCAATTTTTGTGCTTACTCCGAGATAATCGTTAGATGCCAAGTTAACATACTCAATTCCATCTATAACAATTTTTCCATCAGATTTAGATTGTATAGAAGGGATGTTTCTTAATTGTCCATTGGCTTCCAGCCTTTTTAGTTCTTCTTTAATTCTTTGCATTTAATAATTCTTTCGCAGTTTCCAATTGAATATCTTTTTTACTGTTATTCAAATAAAAATCATATTCATTTCCGACTTCAATGTCAGGTTGTATTCCTAATTTGTTTATATCTGTTCCGTTAGGAGTCAAATATCGAGCAACTGTAATATTAACACCGGTTTTGTTAGGAAGTGGTACTACTTTTTGTACTAATCCTTTTCCAAATGTCTTTTTGCCAACAAGCTTGGCACGCTTGTAGTCTTTAAGTGCACCGGAGAGAATCTCACTAGCACTAGCACTTGCTCCATTGACAAGTACAACAAGAGGTTTTTCAAACGCTTTTTGTTCCAAATTCGCTTTTATCGATTTTTTATGTCCGTTTCTATAAATAATTTCAACGATTTCCCCTTGTTTAATGAACATATTGGCTATAAAGACGGCATTATCCAATAAACCGCCGGTATTTCCTCGTAAATCAATAATTATTGAATCTGTGTTTTTAGTATTTTCAAGGGCTTCTACAAATTCAATAGGAGTGGTACCTCCCATAAAACTTACGATTTGAATATATCCAATATGATTATCTAATACTGAACTTTTGACATTTTTAATTTTTATTTCTTTTCGTTTAATTTTTTTAGTAAATTTTTTCCCATCACGCATTAAGGTCAATTCGACAACACTGTTTTCCGGACCTCTAACAAGACTTGCTACTTCTGAAATGTTCATACCGTGAGTGTCTTTTCCGTCAACAGAAGTGATAATATCACCTTGCTTAATTCCTGCGATATCAGCCGGAGTAGATTGTAATACATTGAAAATTTCAATTTTCCCTGCATTTGAATAAATATTTACCCCAATTCCATAAATCTTTGATGTAATGGAGGTTGTTAATTCTTCAAAATCTTTTTTATTCATAAACCTTGTGTAAGGTTCGTTAAGGCTTGCAATCATTGTATCAATAGCAACTTTTGCATCTTCTTCTGTTTTAATTTTGTCTTGATAATGGGTTTTCCATCTGGACCAATTTTGATGATTCAATGAAGGTTCGTAATAATCTCTGTAAATTATTTTCCAAGTTTTATCAAAAAGCTTTTGTGGTTGCACAACTTCATTTGTTGACAAAGATTGTGTAGCAAAATAATTATTAGCCCTGCTAAAGGTGCTAAGAAATACCTTGTTGAACATTACTAAAATAAGGATTAGCAATAGAGGAATTATTACTTGTTTTACTCTCATAACCTAATTTAACATCAACCGCAAGGTGTAATCAATATACTTTTAAGTAATAAGCATGCTTATTATAAATCTAATCAATATTTTACTGTCCGCTAAAACCCGGAGAGGTTAAAGGCAGATTCTTATATCCATCATTTGCATAAACGGTTTTCTTTATATATTTGTTTGTATAATTACCCTTTTCCA
>CAZHEI010000086.1:0-6862 GCA_964531425.1 uncultured Vampirovibrio sp.
AAATTTCACTAATCTAAATATTCCTATCAAAATCAATAATGAGATTTAATTAAAATAATCGGTACTTGACCGAACATGTACTATTATAATACATATTTGAAAATTTGCAATACCTTGTTGTTACCATTGAATAAAAGATTTTAACTTTGGAACCATACAGGATGTAGTAGCAGCACAATTTCTATCGATATATCTGGATACACGTCCCCCATTTCTATACATCAAAACATAGGGAATATTTGGATAAATATGATATCTGCTATTAAAAGCTTTTGTATCTTTTGAAGCGATATCCATTTCTACAAAATTAAATGTATCTCCAAGCTGTTTTTTAGCTTCTCTAAATTGTTGGATATAACTTTGATAATTATCAGCCCATTGTGCATAAACAAGTACGACAATTGGTGTGGTATCAGATTTAGCAAATGCTTCTTCAAAGGTCATAGCATTTGCTTTAATAATCGTACAAACAGACATGATAAGCAAAAACAAAACGGTCAACATTTTTTTCATAAAAAACTCCTAAAATTATTATAAAGGGCGAATTTGTCATAGACAAATTCGCCCTTTACTAAAAAACTATTGTTCCATACTTTTAGTAATCAATTCCATTTCTTCTAATGAAGCATAAACTGCATGACAACCGCAATCTACATACAGAATTTGACCAGTAGTACCTGATGACAAATCAGAAGCCAAATATAAGCCGGCTCTACCTACATCTTCAAGTGCAACATTTCTTCCTAAAGGAGCTTTTGCTGTTGCAGCCTTAAGCATTTTACCGAATCCTGCAATACCGCTTGAAGCAAGTGTTTTAACAGCTCCGGCAGAAATGCAGTTAACTCTGACTCCTTTTTTACCAAGGTCAGCCGCTAAATATCTCATAGAAGATTCTAATGCTGCCTTAGCAACACCCATTACGTTATAGTTTGCAACAACATATTCTGAGCCCAAATAAGTTAGAGCAAAAACAGAAGCTCCTTCGTTTAAAATCGGTTCTGCATGTTTACAAATTGATACAAGTGAGTAAGCGCTTACTCCCAAAGCTGTATCCCAACCAGCTCTTGAAGTATCAATGAATCTGCCCATCAAATCTTCACGAGTAGCAAAAGCAACAGCGTGAACAACAAAATCTAATTTTCCATAAATTTTTTCGCATTCAGCAAAAACAGCTGCAACTTCATCTTCTTTTGTAACGTCACAGTTCATAATTAATTTTGCATTCATTCCTTCTGCAAGTGGTCTTACACGTTTTTCCATTACATCTCCGGCATAAGTGAATGCAATATCAGCACCTTCGTTGAATAATTGTTGTGCAATAGCATAAGCGATACCATGTGTATTTGATACGCCAAAAATTATACCTTTTTTACCAGACATTAGTCCCATAATTTATAACTCCTCTTTTCCTATCTACAGCGCTATAGTAACAAAAACAATAGCAAAAGTAAAGGGATTGAATAAATCCAATCCCACATATAAGTACATATCCCAATCAACAACAAATTAAAATTTATTTATATCTTTAACCCTAGATAAGATTTAACGCTATCGTTGGCAACTGATTTGCAGTCGAAAGCAACGTTGAAGAAGCTTGCTGTAAAATCTGTGCCTGAATATAGCTTGAAGATTCTTTCGCAATATCAGAATCTCTAAGAGTAGATAAAGAAGATGTTAGATTTTGTGACTGAACATCAAGTGCAGTAATTGCAGAATCTACTCTGTTTTGTGCGGCGCCGATTTGGGTCACTCTGCTTGAAATTTCACTGATAGCAGCATCTAAATAAGCCAACATATCCTTTGCATCAGAATCTGTTAATGACAAGCCGTTAGCAGTCTCATACTTCATTCCACAACATGCAGCAGCAAACGATTGTAGTGCTTCTAGAACTTCACTATCATCATCAGAGCTTAAATTAGATAAATCACCTCCGGCATTTGTCATAAGAGTAGAAAGTGCAGTTGCACCGGTTGGAGTCGCAAGATTTTCAAACAGACCTCCAATACTTGCATCTTTAAACAAATCTGTGCTCAAAACAATCGTGCTGTTTGAATCTCCGTACAAGCCTACTTGCAAATTAATGCCGGTAGATTTTATACCACTACCATCATTTGCACCGGTATAGGACATTAATTTTATACCATTAAACTCTGCATTTGCTGAAATACGGTTTATTTCCTGTAATCTTGCAACAACTTCTGAGTGAATAGCCTTTAGAGAGGCTGAACCATAAGTCCCGTTTGCGGCTTGTTCGGTTAAATCTCTTATACGTTGAAGGTGGTCCGTTAAAAGCCCATAAGTTTCTTCCGTAGCTGTTAGCATATCAACACCGGTTGCAGCATTATCAGCAGCAATATCAAGTGACCCTAACTGTGTTTCCCACAAATTTGCAATCGAATAACCGGCTGCATTATCTGCAGCGTGGTTTATTTTATAACCGGTTGTCATTCTTTCTATTGATGTATTCAAAGCTGTAGTTGCAGCATTTAAGTTCCTTTGTGCAATCAACGAAGAAATATTCGTATTGATAGTTAGAGCCATCTCTTTGTTAAAACCTTTCTGAGCAGGCATAACCTGCTAACATAATCCCTTAATCTTTTATAAAACTCTCGAAAAATATAAAAACCATAAACATGATAGTTTGGAAGTTTATATATTAATCACATACCCTTGTATACATTCATTATAGATGAACTGTATAAAAAGTACAGCAGTATAAGAACAAAATTTTACAATTCTTTACAGAGAAGAAATAAATAAATGCAAACAAAAAGTGCCCTAAAATAAAGTTTTAAGGGCGCTTTTTGTGTCTTATTGTATTAAAGTTTACTCAAAAAGATCATAGATTCGTTTTCTAATATCTTTATCTGATAATTCTTCTGTAATTTTATTTAAATCTAATGTCATTTGATAATATTCAGCAGCAATTGATTTTTCTCCAATGGCCTGATATGCTCTGGCAAGATTAAAATAAGCTAATGTGTAATTCGGATTTATATTAATTGCATTCTTGAAATATTCAACAGAGGTTTTAGGGTCGCCATAGCCGTCTAAATAAACTACGCCTAGATTGTTTTGTGAAATTTCAAAATCAGGGTTTAGTTCAATTGATTTATGAAAAGCAACCACGGATTCTTCTAAATAATCTTTTTCCCATAATGCAAGACCGGTTTTTGCATAAGTTAAAAAATTCAATGGATCAACTGCAATTGCATCACAATATGTTTTGATTGCTTTGTCCAAATCATTTTGAGCCATAAACAAATCCCCTAGTGATAATTGAATATCAATATTATTAGGGTCTAAGACCATGCCTGCATTGAAAGTTGCTTCTGCAGCTTGATAATTTTCTTTAATTTCAGCATAAATTGCACCAAGAGCATGGCATACAATTGAAGTCCATTCTGAATCAGGATTCAATTTGATGGCTTGTTGATAATACTCAATAGCATCATCATAAAGTTCTGCTTTAACATAAGCGTAAGCAAGTGAATTGTTATAGTATGGATTTTCAGGATACATTTCTTCTGCAAGTTTAAATGCAGATACTGCGTGGATTTTGTCCGATTTTTTGAGGTACAAATGACCTAATTCGTAATAAATTTTGTCTAAATCAATCCCAAATTCAAGAAGTGAATTGTAATAATCAATTGTGATGTCAACATTTTCAGGAAAATAAGTCTGATTAATAGTTGCGAGTTTAATTAGCACTTCTCTGTCAGAAGGATTCATTTCTAAAGCTTTTTTGTAGCATTCAAGACTGGATTCTATGTCATTACATTCTAACGACAAATCTCCCATCTTTTGGTAGAACAGATTTCCTTGAGCCGTTTTTTCTAAACCTTTTGAATAAGCTTCAAGTGCAGTTGGAAATAATTTCATTTTTTCAAATGTTTCACCGAGAGTTTTGTAAGAAAAAACAGAAAAATCATTTGCCAAAAATTTGTAAAACATTTTCAAGGAAGGACAGTCCCACATAATCATCATGCTTCCGGATAAGAAATAATACAGGAATTTTACTACGTCTTTTACTGATGACGATTTGTGCTGGATCCTATTTAACAAAACTTTAGATAAAAATAATCTCGGACGTGCCGAATTGATGCCAGACTCGGAAATTGCAAGAGAAAATTCTTTTTCTGCTTCTTTTAAATTGCCGTTCAAGCATTGAAAGTAACCTGTATAAATATGTGCATTTGGATTATTTGGTTCTAAACTAACAGCAGTTTTGCATTGTTCTAACGCTCCCTCAACGGAGATTTGACCTTTGATAAGCAACAAACTTGCAAGTCTGTAATATGATTCAGACAAACTGGGGTTTGATTTTATAGCATCAATGTAGCATTCAATAGCTTTTTCTAAATCAGTATCTTGTTGCTTTATTAAATATCTTTCATGTGCAATACGAGCTTCTTCTAAAAAATTGTCAGTGCTAGTGTTTGCATAGGAAACTAGAGGGGTAATTGTTTGTTCTGTCATATATTCTCCGACCAAATTATTTTCAAATGTACATAGAGTTATGTCGTCTGTGCAATAAAAAACTTTAATACTTTTTTATGTAAATCATACGAACGGTTGAATTTGAATAAGAGTTTGCGGAAAAACTATTGTTTTTCCGCAAACTCTGTGGAACGGTTTCGAGTTAGGCTACGTGCTATCTCGCACCTAGCCTAACTCTCACACACCTTGGGTCGGATTTGAAAAAGTTCGAAAAATTGTCATTTTTCGACTTTTTCCGCATCCTCATAATTAAAATTTTTTGTTCTGTAAATTTATGTTAACTTCTTTCTTATTTTTGGCAAAAATATCTTTTCTTTTGTTTTGAGTTGTGTATAATAGAACAAAGGAAGAAAAAAAAGATAAGCTTTTATGATGCAAAATACAATTAATACAACCAAATTTAAGCCAACTGAATCACGATACGTAACTAAACCATCTGAAATTTGTGATGAGTTGGAGAATTATTTA
The DNA here is from genome assembly GCA_964531425.1 of uncultured Vampirovibrio sp. Lineage (GTDB taxonomy): Bacteria > Cyanobacteriota > Vampirovibrionia > Gastranaerophilales > Gastranaerophilaceae > CAG-196. Next base: position 4,970 of record CAZHEI010000086.1, read on the forward strand.
ACAAAAATATTTGAAAAAGAATTAAGCACTCCTGATTCTGTTCTTCTTGCTTACAATCCTTTTGTGATTAAGAAAATAGCAGGTTATCTATCAGGAAAAATTAAAATGCCGGCATCAATTGGTATTGCTGGAGAAACCGCAAGTGGAAAATCTACTATTACGAAAGATTTAATTGATACGATTGAATCTTTTGCCACTGAGTTTGGGGTAGAAGATGTGATTACTCGTGTAAATACAGATGATTACTATTATGATCGTTCAGAAATGGTAAAAGCTGCCGGAAGTTTCGCTGAATTTGCAAAAAAATACGACTTAGATGTGCCGGAAGCTCTTGAGCTTGAATTAATGAGTAAACATATTAAGGAATTATTGTCCGGTAAATCAACTTACCTTCCTAAATACGACATGAGTGGCACAGCTATTCGTCATGATAATTATACTTTAGCAAAACCTTCCAAAGTTATTATTTCGGAAGGTTTATTTACGCTTACGGAAAAAGTGAAAGATGCGTTTAATTTTAAAATTTATGTAGATATTCCGGAAGATTTAAAGAGAAAACGTTTCTTTGTTCGAGCAACAGAAAGAGGCTTGGGCGAATCTGCTGAACATATTTATGAAAATGCTAATTCAAAAGCAGAGGTTCATATAAGACCTTGTAAACAGCATGCAGATATTATTCTTTCAGGTTATGCAGATAGAATTAAATATAAAAACTTTTTGAATAAAATAATTGGTCTTGTTCAAGAATTGTATTTTACAGAATCATAGGTTCGTCTATTGTGGTTCAAGAAAAACGATATAATGCATATTCAGACCATTTAAAGAAAAAATTTGGTGCAAAAGTTTATAAAATAACTCTTGATGCCGGTTTTTCGTGTCCAAATCGTGATGGTACTATCTCTAATAGGGGTTGTATATTTTGTGACGATGGTGGTAGTTTTTCTCAAGCTCATTCTAACCTTTTAACCATTGAAGAACAAGTTAACACCGGAGTTGAAATCCTTAGCAAAAGGTTTAAGGCACAAAAATTTATGTCATATTTTCAGGCTTTTTCAAATACATATAAACCGGTAGGTGAGCTTGAAAAAATTTACACTGCTTCTCTCAAACACCCTGATATTGTTGGGATTTCAATAGGTACAAGACCTGATTGTGTTGATAATGACAAATTGCATTTGATTCAATCTTTTACTCCTGACTACTATACTTGGATAGAATACGGCTTACAAACTGTACATGATAAAACTTTATCAAAAATAAATAGAGGGCATGATTACGATTGTTTTTTAAGAGCTTATGAAAAAACTCGTGAATATTCAGGTATAAATATTTGTTTGCATGTTATTTTAAACCTTTTTGAAACTTACGAGGAAATGATGCAAACTGCTCAAACAATTGCCAAACTAAGACCGGATGGGGTAAAAATTCACATGCTTTGCGCATTAGAAGGAACTAAAGTTGCTGAAATGTACAGTAAAGGTGAACTTGAATTTATGACAGAGGATGAATATGTATCAACTGTTTGTGACTTTTTGGAATATTTACCTCCTGAAACCACTATTCACAGACTTGCCGGCAATGGGCTTAGAACAGAATTAGTTGCTCCTAGATGGATTGGTAGAAAATTAGATACTCTAAATAGAATTGATAGAGAATTTTTAAGAAGAAATTCTTGCCAGGGTGCAAAATTTTAGTAACGGGTTTGGAGGAGGCGAAAAAATTTTAATTTTTCAGCAAACTCTTTAAGCGTTGAAAGTTTTTTGTAAATAGTGTGAATTGAGAAAAGCTTTTAAATATACAAAATATATACTAGTGGAGTGTTGAGTATATTTTGCTTGTATACAGTTTTAAGTTGTGTAACAAAATCCCAAAAATTGCCTTAAAAAAGGCAAT
>CAZHEI010000087.1:0-6783 GCA_964531425.1 uncultured Vampirovibrio sp.
CTTAATGTTAACCAAAATCTTTTTCCCTTAATTTTTTCCTATGATTATTTAAAGTCATTTTTCTTGAGAAAATTGCCAAATTTGAGGGAATTGTTAAGAAATTTTAAGCAATAAAAAAGACCGATTTTAATCGGTCTTTTTTAAAACTGGGCATGAAGAGACTCGAACTCCCACGCTTTCGCACTAGTTCCTAAGACTAGCGTGTCTACCATTCCACCACATGCCCATACTTATGTGATTAGGGGCTACAACCCTAAATTATTCAGTTATCACTTCGGAGCTTCGATGCCCCTGAGCGTGTCTACCCCTCTCCTCGGAAGATACTTAATTTTCCTCGTCGGCAGAGTACCACATGCCCATATTTAATTATCAAATTCCTCAACTTTTATCTCTGGAACAAATCTAATATATCAAGAACAAGTTCTCTTGTCAAAGGTTTTCTTAGTAATTGTTAAAAACTTATTAGTCTGGTTTTTATTATAAATATTTGGGGTATAATTAATTTTATGAAGAGTTTTTTTAAAGTCATAATAATTGTTTTTATGCTAGCGATGTCTTTATTTACAAAGCCATCAGCTCTTCACGCTCAGCCGATTGATTTGACCGGTTACGTAAAAAATGTTGAAGCTGAAACGGTTGTTTTAGTTTCTAATAATATTTTGGGTGGAGAAATTTGTGCTTCACAAGAAGAAAATAATACAAATTCTTGTGGGGCAGAGCCTCTAATTTTGCAATTTTTATCTCGAAAAGGTTTATTAGCAGATTCAAATTCTCGTCTATACGAGAAATCCATTCATAATTTATCAACCAACTTAAAAGATATCCAACAAATTCGTGCTCCTTAGGCTGATTATGCATTTAAATAGTTAGTTACAATTTTATAGGAGAAAAAATAATGGATATTACCTTGTTGAAAGAAGGGTTTATCGTTATGGTTATTGGGATGGGAACTGTGTTCTTTTTCCTAACTATAATGATTTATGCAATGAAATTAAACGATGTTGTTTTAGCTTACATCGGTAAATATTTTCCGGAAGAAATTCCCGAAGTAAAAACGGCAAAGAAAAAATCAGTATCCTCTGATGACGAAATAGCTTTAGCTATTGCTTGTGCTGTACATAATGCTCAAAAAGCATAAACGATAAGGAGTAAAAAATGGAAAATAACAATGAGAATCTTATTCAAAGAAAAGAACACGAGCATGATAATGGTGCTCTGTGGGCAATATTGCTTACAATTGCAATGATTGCAGTTATGGCAATATTGAAACATTTTATTGGATAATAAGAATTTAAAGAAAGAAGGACATAAAAATGGATTTTATTTCAGCAAATGCAGTTCCAATATCAGGTTTGATACTGCTAATTGCTTATATATTTATTGCTTTGGAAAAAATTCCAAAGGTTACGATAGCTCTCATTGGAGCGGGGTTAACTATTGTATTAGGGCTTGTAAGTCAATCTAAAACAATTGATGGAATGTTGAATCCGACTTACTTTGCGAATTTTATAGATTTTAATGTAATATTTTTACTTGTATCAATGATGATATTAGTTTTAATTACAACAAAAAGTGGGATTTTCAGCTGGTTGGCAAATGAACTCTTAAAATTTACCAAAGGTAGTCCTGTCAAAATATTATTTGCTTTAGGATTATTTACTGCAGTTGTAAGTAGTTTTTTAGATAATGTTACAACTGTAATTTTAGTAATGCCTATAACATTTGCGATTGCAAAACAATTAGACATAAATCCGATTCCTGTATTAATTACAGAAATTTTCTGTTCTAATATTGGTGGAACTGCCACTTTGATTGGAGATCCTCCAAATATTATTATTGGTAGTGCAGCCGGTTTTTCATTCATGGATTTTATTTTTGAATTAACTCCTGTTATTGCAATAATTTTATTGGTAATACTTGGATTTTTGGCTTTGGTATTCAAAAAGGATTTGATTACAACCGAAGAAAAAATGAAAAGAGTTGCAGAAATTGATAATTCAAAAACAATTACTGATAAAAAGCACATGATTCGCTCAATTACAGTTCTCGGACTTGTAATATTAGGTTTTATGTTGCATGATATCATTCATGTTGAAACCTGTGTAGTAGCAATGATTGGAGCAAGTATTTTATTATTGTTTGAAAAACCTACGGAAATTCTAAAAGAAGTAGAATGGAATACAATATTCTTCTTTGTTGGTTTATTCATTATTATTGGTGGATTGGAAGCTTCCGGCGGAATTAAGTTAATGGCAGAATGGCTTTTAAAAATTACAAACGGAAGTCAAAACGCTACTGCAATGGTAATTCTTTGGGGCTCTGGCGTAATATCAGGTATTATTGACAATATTCCTTACACAGCAACTATGTCTCCTATGCTTGTTGAAATACAAAAAGTAATGGGAGCTGATTATGCATATCCATTGTGGTGGGCATTGTCTTTAGGAGCTTGTTTAGGTGGGAATATGACTATTATTGGTGCTGCTGCAAACGTAATTGTTTCAGAAAATGCTACTAAGGAAGGACATCCAATTGCATTTATGGAATTTATGAAATACGGTGTACCAGTGGTTGCAATATCTTTGATAATCAGCTCTGTTTATATTTATTTTAGATTCTTAATCTAACAAAATTTACAATATGGTCTAGGGAGTTAACAATTCGTTGTTAGCTCCTTTTTCCATTCCTTATAAAAATAAATTGCTAAAAATAGATAAACAGCCCACATAATGATTGTAGAATAAACTCGAGCGCCACTTAAAGCTACATTCACCCACATTGCAAGAGATAAGGTATTTACAATCATCCAAAAAATCCATTGTTCTATGGCACGTCTTACAGTTAAATACATTCCCCCAATTGAAAATACTGTTGTAATACTGTCCAATAAAGGGTTTGTGTCGTTAAGGCTTAAAAGCACATAATATACTCCTATTGACATACAAAGTAAGATTAATATTAAAAGAAAAAATTCTTTCTTGGGGAGTTTAATTTTAACAATTTCTTTTTTGCTTTTTTGCAAGTTTTTGTTCCATCTAAAGTATCCCAGAATTTGCATTGGTAAGTAATACCCAAGATATAGCAAAAGGTTTCCCCACAAAGCATTTTGAAAAGACAAAAAACTATAAAATCCGGAACCTGTAACTCCAAATAAGTAGCATTTTGGCAACCCTTTTCCTGCTAAAAAGGTATATGTTATACCGCATAAAGCAGATATTGTCGCAGCAAAACTATCCTGTCGCAAAATCGCATGTATAATTACAAATAAAATTACACCAGTAAATCCTACTTTTTCAATATTCTTCCAAGAATTTAATTTATTGTTAGTCATAATTATGTTATCTTATAAAAATAGATGAAAGTAAATTATCAAAATAATAGGGATATCTCATTCCAAGGATTTTATAATAATAAAGCTCTTAAAAAAGGGCTTGAGTTTGCTGCTGATAATGGCACTCTTTTTATTGCAACAACAACTGTAGTTCTATCAGGAATAAGACCTTTAGCTATTCTTGCAACCCCAAAAACTAATAAAAAGAACAAGCAAGTTGCATGTGCAAAATCGATTACATCATCCGTAAATGGCTACTTAATAGCGTTAGCGTGTTCCTATCCTTTATCAAAAGCAATAAAAAGAATTGATAAAAAACCTGAAAAATATTTAAAAAATGAAACAATAAATGCTCTAAAGGAAAGTGGGAAAAAACTTTCTGATTCAAAAGCTTATTCTATGGCAACACAGCTTTTTAAACTAGGTTTAGGATTTGTAATTGCGGCTCCAAAATCTATTTTAAATGCATTTGGAACTCCTTATTTTTTAAAACTTTTTAATACAGAGCAACCAACTGTTCAAGAAAATAAAAATATTGGAGAAAATCTTTCTTTTAAGGGAAAAAATAAATTCTCTTCTAATATAGGGAAAATAATTGACAAAAAGAAGTTTCAGGAATTTGTTACAAAATATAAAGACACAAATTTCCCTTTACATATTATGGCAGGTACAGATACTTTTGCTACCGCAGTTTTCACACAACAAATAGCAACTTCAAAAAAAATAGATAAAAAAGATAAGAAACCTCTTATTTACAATTCAATTATTTCAACTGCGCTAAGTATTGCTTCTACTTATTTGATAGATGGATTAACAAAAAAACAGACTGATAAATTTATTAAAAATTTTAGCCAAGCAAACAAAAATGACCCAAAACTTGCAAAACAAATAGAAGGAATAAAAATTGCTAAGCCAACCATAATAGCCGGTTGTCTTTATTATATTTTAATCCCGATTATTTCTACATTTTTTGCAGACAGGATAAAGAAAGATTAATCTTCAATTGATAAACCTTCACTATCAGTAGCAACTTCAATCAATCTGTACGATAAGTATGCTCCCAGCGCAACTGCTTTTAAATCAATTCCTTCATCGTATTTTGCGACTTCAAGAATTGCTGTGTTGATTTCAGGATTTTCTTCTTTTAAGTACTGAACCATATTTTTTCTCCAGCCTTGTACGTCCTGAAATGCTTCAGTAAAGATTTCTGCTGAAATGTCTTCTGTTATTATTGGTAACATAATCTCTTTCTCCTATGTTTACAAATTATATACCAGATTTGAATATGTTACAATACACCATAACGAGGAAGTTTAATTAATGAACAAATTCTTTTTTATCAGATATTTTTATCATAAAATATTATGTATGAAAAAAATATTATTAATTTTACTCTTGTTATTTATTTTTACACCTGCAAGTATGCCTGTTGATTCGACAGCACTTGCGCATTCTGATTCTGATAGATTTAGAATTTCTTTGGCTCAAGCAATAAATTTGGCATTAGATGGAAATATTGAATTACAGGAGCAAAGAAAAAACTTAGGAATATCAAAGAATAATATAAATATTGCCAAAGCATTAAAAAATCCGCAATTTCAAAGTAATCTTTTAATGGGGCATATTGCAAAAGGGAATTCCAGTCAAGTCGGGATAATGCTTCCTGTAGAAATTACAAAACGAGGCTCAAGAAAAAAAGTTGCGGAAGCAGGGCTTTTTTATACCGAAAACAAAATTAAAGATTATGAGTTTAAATTAAAACTAAGGGTAAGAACCTCTTATTTTAATCTTCTTGTTGCAAAATCAGATTTAAAAATACTGGAAGAAAGAAAAGACTTGTTAGAGGATTTACTAAGAATAACTAAAGAAAGACCAAAGAATAATCCAAACTATGAAATCGATGTTTTACAAGCAGATATGAGATTGAAAAAACAGCTTGTACAAATAAACAGAGCAAAAGCCAATATAAGGACTGCTCAATACAATTTCAATAAAGTTCTCAATCTGGAAAACAATCTTACGCTATACGATGCACAGGAAGACTCTGTGTTTGGACAGGAATTTTTTACACAATTGGAATTGCCTGATTACAGTGAACTTGAAGCCATTGCTATAGAAAACCGATATGACATAAAAATGGCAGCTGCAAAAGTTATTAAGGCTCAAAATAATATTATAACTATTACAAAGCAAAGAATTCCTGATTTATATGTTTCAAGCGGATACGCATTTGCACATGACGGCACAGCCGGAGCCTTCGTTGGAGCGGGTTTGGATTTACCTGTTCTATATAATTACTCTCCGGAAATAAGAAATGCAAAACTTGAATATGAAAAAGCTCAATTAGAATATAATTCTATAATTAATGTTACTAAAAATGTTATACACACTAACTATGATAAATTTGTAATGGCACAAGAAAATGTTGAACACTACAAGTCAATTCTTGCTGAATCAAGTAGAATTTTAGAGTTATCAAAACAGCGTTATCAAAAAGGTAATACAGCCTTAACAAATATCATTATTGTTGAACATACCCATCAAGAATTGTTAAATGAATTCCTTGCTGCAATTGGAGTTTACTACAATGCCTATATCGCATTACTACAAGAAGTAGGACTTGATAATTTTACTATTGATATTGATTTGTAAGTTATACCTAAACATAGGATTATACTATTAAATGTATGAACAAAAAAAAGACTTCGAGTAAAATCGAAGTCTTCTTTTTAATTTTTAATCAAACTATTTGATATTTGAATAAGTCCAAGCATCAAAAGTTGGAGTTTCAGAAATATTTAATTCTTTTTTCTTCTCTCCTGCTGAGCAATCATCATGTGCGATTGGCTTATATAATCTGTTGTAATATTCAATTACCATTCTGTCAGAATTGAAGTAAGCTTCAGCTGTTCTAATAGCCTGTCTCATCATTCTAGCCCATTCCTGTTTATTATTGTAGTAAGTAGGAATAATTTGGTTTTCAATGATGTCCATCATGCACTTATGATCAGCCCAATGTCTTTCTTCCCATGGCATGTCATCATCGATTTCAGGGTATTCAACTGTATATCCGTTGATACCAGGGAATGTTCCTTCAACCGTCCAACCATCAAATGTAGATAAGTGAAGAGCTCCATTTGCGTTAGCTGACATACCGGAAGTACCAGATGCTTCAAATGGTCTAAGTGGTGTATTCAACCAAATATCAGAACCGCATTTTAGCATTCCTGAAAGTTGTAGTTCATATCCAGGAAGAACAACAACATTTTTCAATGTATGAGAACGATTCAATAGCTTATTGAACATTTCTTTACCCATAACATCATCCGGATGGAATTTTCCTGCAAAAATGATTTGAACTTTGTCTTCATTAAGCAGTCTTTCGATTCTCTCCTTGTCCATAAGAATAAGCCAAGCACGTTTGTAATCAGCAAATCTTCTTGCCCAAGTAA
>CAZHEI010000088.1:0-6538 GCA_964531425.1 uncultured Vampirovibrio sp.
AAAAGTTTTATTTATAATCCATTATTTAAACTCGACCATACATATCTTCATAACGGATAATATCTTCTTCAATCAATAAGTCGCCTTTTTGTACTTCAATAATTTTTAAAACATCTTCATAAGGATTTTGAAGAGAATGAATTTCTCTTACTGCAATATCAACACTGTGTCCTGGGCTTAAGATATGTTCCTTCCCTTCAAGAACAACTTTTGCAGTCCCTTCCAACACAACCCAATGTTCGCTTCTATGATTATGGGATTGAACAGAAAGCTTTTGTCCTGGGTTAACTTGTATCATTTTAGTTAAAAATCCTTTACCTTCTCCCAAAACAGTATAATAACCCCAAGGTCTGTAAACTGTTTTATGAACTTTATAAGTGTTATCATTCTGCGTTTTTAATGTATCATAAATCTTCTTTACATCTTGCGCTTTATCTGATTTGCAAGCAAGAATTGCGTCTTCTGTCTCAACAACTACAACATCTTCCAACCCAATTGTTGCAACAAGTTTAGAAGAAGAATACACAAATGAATTTTTTGAGCCTTCATCAAGAACGTGACCAATTTTAACATTGCCGTTTTCATCTTTTTTGCTGACGTCATAAATTGATTTCCAACTGCCTAAATCATTCCAATCGCTTTTTAATTGAACAAGAGCAATTTTGTCGGATTTTTCCATTACCGCATAATCAATTGAAATACTTGGCATTTTATCAAATTCAGTAAATGGAATTTCAGAAGATTTTGTGAAATCAAAATTTTTCAATAAATTATAAATTTCTGTAGCACATTTTTCTGCTTCTTTTAGTAGGGTTGAAGCTTTAAACATAAATATTCCGCTATTCCAGAAATAATTACCATCTGAAATGTATTCTTTTGCAAGTTCTTCATTCGGCTTTTCGACAAAGCGTTTAACTTTATAACCATTTTCAATCGGTTCAGTTGTAATATTTACATAACCATATCCTGTTTCAGGATATGTTGGTTTTATTCCAAAGGTAACAATATAACCTTTTTCTGCAATTTTTTCTCCTTCTTTTACTGTATCAGCAAATAATTGAGAATCTTTAATCATGTGATCAGAAGGAACAACAAGTATAACAGGGTCATCATTTGTTGTATCTGTAATATATTTGCAAGCCAAAATTATGGCAGGAGCTGTATTTTTGGCAATAGGTTCAGATAAAACAACAGGATTTTCAATAACGGATGAAAGTTGAAATCTTACATTAGAAGCATGCTTGACTCCTGTAAGGCTAATAATATTTTCAATAGGCATACATTCTTTTAATCTTGAAACTGTTGATTGAAGTAAACTTTCTGAATTTTGAATATTCAAAAGTTGTTTTGGATAAAGCTCTCTTGAAAGAGGCCAAAGCCTGCTTCCTGAACCACCTGCTAATATTAATCCGTACATATTTATCTCCTTATCATTATACAGATGCAAATTGCATTTCGTATAAATGTTTATATCTTCCACCTTCTTTATTTATAAGTTCGTCATGAGAACCTAATTCTACGAGTTCTCCTTCATTTAGAACTGCAATTCTATTTGCGTTATGTATTGTTGAAAGTCTATGCGCAATTACAAAAACTGTTCTGTTTTGCATTAAGTTATCAAGAGCTTTTTGAACGATTGCTTCTGATTCATTGTCTAAAGCTGATGTAGCTTCATCTAAAATTACAATTGGAGAGTTTTTAATTAATGCTCTTGCAATTGCGACACGTTGTCTTTGTCCACCTGATAAAGATGCTCCTCTTTCTCCAACCACAGTATCAATACCATCAGGCAATGAACCTAAAAATTCATCTAAATGTGCAAGTTTTACGGCATCTGCTATATCTGCATCGGTTGCATTTGGTTTACCCATCAAAATATTTTCCCGAATTGTACCTGAAAATAAGTAATTATCTTGAAATACAAATGAAATGTTGTTTCTAAGCTCAACTATATCATAGTCTCTGATGTCAATTCCATTTATCATAATTGAACCGGAAATAACATCATAAAATCTTGGAATTAAGTTAACAACCGTAGATTTTCCCCCACCGGAATTTCCGACAAGAGCAATTGTTTCATTTGGTTTTACTGATAAATTGAAATCTTTAAGAACCGGAATATCTTTTTCGTATTCAAAATTAACGTGAGAAAATTCAATTTCTCCAACTTTATCCAATGTTTTGGCTTTTGGATTATTTTTAACTTCCGGTAATAAATCAAATAACTCAAATACACGTGCCATTGCAACAAAAGTAGTTTGTAAGTTTGTTAAAGTAACCCCTAACGTTTTTGTAGGTTTATATAATAATAACAATGCAGTTACAAAAGATGCAAATGCTCCGGCAGTCATTTCTCCACTCAAAATAAGACTGTTACCATAGTTCATTACAATAGCTATTCCTATTGAACAGATAAAATACATAATAGGAGACATCCATCCGACACGTTTTGTTAATGACATCGCAAGATCAAATTGTTGTCTGATTTGGTCCTCGAATTTGAGATTTTGGTTTTCTTGTAAATTATATGCAGTTATAATTTTGTTTCCAGCAAAAGTTTCGTTGAAGTTAGTTGTCATATTTCCTCCGACAACCATGCCGGCATTTGAAACATTTTTAATTTTTTTTCGGATAAACGTTACCGGAGTAATTGCAATTCCCATAACTCCAACACCGATAATTGCAAGCTTCCAAGAGTTTGTGAGAAGAACAACTACAAGAGCAACTAATTCAAAAATTGATAAAATAAAAGTTTTTAAAGTTTCTATTAAACGCTTAGTTGCTTGATCCGGATCAGATAAAAATCTGCTTAAAACCAATCCGGAAGAATTGATATCATAGAATTTTGTATCCATTGCAGTTAATTTTCTGAACAAATCAATCTTCAAAGAATTAGACATTTTATTTCCGGTCCATTCAGAAAGATAGTTACAAGTATACTTTAAAAGCCCCTGTATCAGTGCAAAAACTACAATCGCAAATGGAATAAATTTAATTAAAAAACTTTGTAAATATATTTGATGTCCCCAAAGTTCATACATTTGAGTTTCATTCCCATTTACAACATAATCCATATAAGGTCTAAGAGCAAAGGCTACAACTCCATCTAACAAACCAAGAGGAATCGCTAACAAAAATAGCATAATTGTTCTTGGCAAAACCTTTTTAATATATGGCCACATTTTATTTAAAAGAAAACCATAGCTAAATGCATATTTAGTATTAGTATCCTTTAGTTTTAATCCTGAATTTTCCATTAGACTCCTCTTAACTCTCTAATCAATGTATATCCTTTTACAGTCTAGCATGAAGAAAAAATAAAATCTTCCAATCAATTCAAATTTTTGCTATAATTTACAAAGAGTTTAGAGATGAAAATATACTATAAAGCAACATTTACATATAAATTTTTCAGACTTATTGCAGAACAAGTTGTTGATTTTGTATCCACTTTAGGCGGAATAATGACCTACTGTTGGGAATTTATAAAGGGATTGAGTAAATTTAATACAACATTCAAAGAAATTATTGAACAGTGTTCTCGATTTGGAGTTTCATCTCTGCCAATTACACTTTCTATTGTCGGAATGACATCCATAATTATTTCAATGCAAGTTGCTGGAGAAATGGTTAAACAGGGTGGCGGAAGTTTTGTAGGAATGCTTATGGCAATACTTACCGTAAGAGAAGAAGGTGCGATTATGGCAGGTTTCGCAATAATTTCAATGATAGGCTCATCTTTGGCTTCTGAAATCGCAACAATGAAAGTCACAGAGCAAATTGATGCAATACAAGTTTTAAAAGTTAATCCGGTGCATTATCTTTTTACTCCAAGAGTCATCGCAGGAACTGTAATGATGCCGTTTGTTGTTGTACTTGCTTCAACATTTGGGATTCTTGGAGGGGCGCTCGCAGCGAATGTAACCTCAGATTTATCATACAAAGCTTATTTTGACTCTGTTTGGTTTGGATTGAGCATGAAAGACTTAAATGTTTGTATTTTGAAATCTATAAGCTTTGGCTTTGCGATTTCGTTAATCAGTTGTTCTTGTGGCATGGCTGCAAAAGATGGTGCAAAAGGAGTCGGAATAGCAACTACAAAGGCAGTCGTTTGGTCTTTTGTGGCAATTGTTATTCTTGATTTAATTTTTGCAGCAGTATATTTTTATTAAAAAAGAAAGGAATAATAGTGATACATCAAAGTATCTATTCACGATTCACGAATCACTATTCACGAAAATATGAGTATTGAAGTAAAAAATTTAACAAAATCATTTGATAAAAAAACGATTATTGATGATATATCATTCAAAGTCGACGACGGAAAAATTCTTGCAATTGTTGGTTTCAGCGGTTCTGGAAAAAGCACTGTGCTAAAACTTATAAGTGGATTGTTGGAAAAAGATTCCGGAGAAATTAATACAACCGGCGGAGATGTTGCAATGGTTTTCCAATATTCAGCACTTTTTGATTCATTGAATGTATTTGATAATATTTCCTTTGCTTTGCAAGAAAGAAAAGAACTTAGAAATAAATATACAAGAAAAGAATTAGAAAAAATTGTTGCAGAAAAACTTGAACTTGTTGGACTTTCAGGTATTGAAGAAAAGTTCCCGTCTGAACTGTCAGGAGGCATGCAAAAACGTGTAAGTTTTGCTCGTGCAATTGTAACTGAGCCTAAAATAATTTTATATGATGAGCCGACAGCAGGTCTTGACCCGATTTCTTCAACCTTAATTGAAGACTATATCGTAAGACTCAAAAATGAAACAAATGCTGCTTCTATTGTTGTAACTCACCAAATGTCAACAATTAGGAGGACGGCAGATTCAGTATTAATGTTGTATAATGGTAAAGCAGTATTTGAAGGTACACCTGATGAATTGTGTCAGCAAAATACTGATTATACAAGGCAGTTCGTAAATGCGACAATTGACGGACCAATGAAAATGAATTAAGGACACGAGGTTATAAATAAATGAAAATTTCATCATCTTTTAAAGTTGGAGTTTTAACAATAGTAGCGTTATCAATCTTTTTATTCACTGTTTTGTGGGTAAAAGGTCGTTCATTCTCTTCTGCTGAAAGAATAGAAGTTCAATTCAAAGATGTAAATGGTATGCGCCCTGGCTCCGGTGTTCAGATGATGGGATTGAGAGTTGGACAAGTTGAAGAAATTACACCTGTAATCGAAAACGAATCAAGCTATGTAAAAATGAAATTTGTTATTACAGAACCCGGAATTACAATTCCAAAAGCTTCAATGTTATCAATCCAACAATCAGGATTAATCGGAGAACAATTCCTTGAAATTACTCCGCCTCGAATTCGCTCAGTTTACATTCCGGTTGCAAATCAACAGTTGTTACCAAATGATGCTGATGTAGAAATTAAACTTGATGAAAAATATTATGATGTTGGTAAAGTTAAAAAGTCTCAAATAATGACTTCTAAAATGGTTCCGGAAGAAGTTCGAGAATATATAAAAACAAATTATGCTTATAAAGTTGAATACTTTATAAATCTTCCTGGACTTATTATACCGGAATTTATGAGAGGTCAAATTGTAACGGTTGATGGAGTTAAGAAATTGAGAATTACTCCTTTAGATAATACTCCATTGCCTTATCCAAATCAAACTTCTCCGTTTACAGTTCTTGAACCGATGAGAATTGCAGACTTTTTGGATTTGCAGTACAAAGCTGCTGAATCTCTAACTGAAACAAATAGAGTTGTAAATGAATTGTTGAATGATAAAATGATTGCGGATTTAACACAGTCTGTTTCTAATTTTAAGGATTTGACTGCACAGGCTACTACAACATTAGAAAAAGCTGAAAAACTAATTGAAACCTCTAGAAATGATATTGATGCTATGGTTTGGATGATGACCGATGCAACAAATAATTTCAATAAACTTGCAACAAATTTGAATGGAATTATTGCTGATGAAAACTTTAAGCCAACTTTGTATGAAACAGCAGAAGCTATTTCTAATATGTCTAAACAACTTACTCCAATTATAGGAGCTGTTAATGCTAAAGAATTTGCGGAAGATATGAATAGTGTTATGCATAACTTAAACGATATTTCTACTGCTGTTAACAAAATGACACATGATGAAAATCTTAAAAAGAAATTTGTTGATTCTGTTGATAATTTGAATGTAACAATGTGCGAAGTTTCACGAGCATTAGAAACCGTAAACGGTAGCAAAGGCGATAAAGAAAACCTTAAACAAATAGTTGAAGATACAAGTGAAACTATGGAAAACTTGAAGAAATTCTCTGAAAAACTTAATAAGAGATTCTTGTTATTCAGACTGTTGTTCTAAATATTATTTATTGGGTTTTATGTTCCCTTGTGCCATGAATTTAAAAATCATGGTTATAAGTTGTGGCTTTTCCTTTAACGTTTGTTCTTGTTTCTTTTCATTCATAGACTTGCATGTAATATATAAATATGATATAATATAATATAGACAATAGGATATGTTATCGTTTAAATAAGGATTAGTGTATTGTTCAGAAGCGCAGAA
>CAZHEI010000089.1:0-6482 GCA_964531425.1 uncultured Vampirovibrio sp.
TTCTGCAACCTTGATGGCTACGGCAAACCAGAGTCCGAGCATAGCGTTGCAGTTGTTGTAAAGTGACTAAGTGACTAGGTGATCAGGTGACCAAGTGCTTACGTTTATTTGTGAATAGTGATTCGAGGGTTACGGTTTTGTCATTACGAAAAACCCCGCCCCTGAATTTGCTCAAAAATAAATTTTTGGCAAATTCTTCCCCGCCCTCAAGGGGTGGGGATGTAACAATTTTCCATTTTCCACTTTCCATTTTCAATTTGAAGCGTAATGCGTTGTAAAAAGGAATAAATAATATCTAAATGACCAATGAGAAAAATTGTACTTAATGTTAAAATGCAGTCATGATTTTTTTCATGACACTTTCTGCAATTGTAATTCTTGCAGCTATATTTACAAATAGGTTTTTGAATGCACTAGGTATTCCGGCTTTATTATTTTTTTTATGTTTAGGGCTTGTGTTTGGGACTGATGGTATTTTTAAAATCGATTATTCAAATTTTACTCAAGCAAAAGATATTTCTTCTGTTGCGCTCGGATTTATAATTTTTTATGGAGGATTTTGCACAAAGTGGAAAACTGCAAAACCTGTTTTTGCACAAGCTGTAATTCTTTCGACTTTTGGAGTGTTTTTTACAGCATTGGGGGTTGGGATATTTTGTCATTTTGTATTCAAATTGTCACTAACTGAAAGCCTTTTAATTGGGTCGGTTATTGGCTCTACAGATGCCGCATCAGTATTTTCTATTTTAAAATCAAAAAAATTACATCTAAAAGAACATACCGGACCTCTTTTAGAATTGGAAAGCGGAAGTAACGATCCAATGTCTTACGTTCTTGTAATTCTTGTAATTACACTAATGCAAGGTCAGAATGCAAACTTTGTATTCTGGTTATTTTTAAAACAAATGTGTTTTGGAATCCTTACCGGTATTATTATTGCAAAAATAGCAATTTATGTATTCCAAAAAACAAAAATTATAACTGATGGCAATGATAATCTTTTCATTATAGCTCTTATTTTGAGTACATACGCAATTCCTAATTTGTATGAAGGAAACCCTTTTCTGGCACTTTATTTTCTGGGAATAATTCTTGGAAATGCGCATATAAGTAATAAACTATCTATGATGAATTTTTTTGATGGAATTACAAAACTCGCTCAAATTGGAATATTTTTCATGCTGGGATTACTTGCTACTCCATCAAAACTCTCAGAGATTCTTTACTCTGGAAGTTTAATATTTTTGTTTTTAACTTTTATTGCAAGACCAATTGTTATATTTTCGTTATTATATCCGTTTAATTCTTCGCAAGGTCAAAAAATTGTTGTTTCATGGGCTGGACTTAGAGGAGTTGCTTCTATTGTATTTGCTATAATTGCTATAAATACCGTTCAATTAAATTATGATTTATTCCACCTCGTATTTTTAATTTCAGTTTTGTCTGTTGCATTTCAGGGAAGTTTTTTACCACTGATTTCAAAATTAACGAATATGATTGACGAGGATTTTGATATAAGAAAAACATTTAATGATTACAAAGAAGAATGTGCAATTAAATATATAAAAATGACAATTCCGGATAATCATAAATGGATAGGAAAAGAAATTAGAGATATAAAATTCCCCCAAAACGCATTGGCACTTGTAATTAAGCGGAAGGAAGAAACTATTTTGCCGGAAGAAAGTACTAAAATAAACGCCGGAGATAAAATTACATTGGCAATTCCTGTTGAAGGGCTATAAAATTTGTTTCAGTGTCGGTTGTTTAATCTTTGTTATTTTGCATGCGGATGAGCTGTGTCATAAACTTCTTGCATGTGTTTCATTGATATATGAGTATAAATTTGTGTATTTGAAATTCCGGCATGACCGAGAAGTTCTTGAACTACCCTTAAATCGGCACCATTTTCTATCAAGTGAGTTGCAAAACTATGTCGAAATACGTGTGGTGTAACTTTTTTCGGAAGATTGATTTTTTCAACTACGTCATTGATGGCATTTCTTATTGTTTTATTTTGGAGTCTAAATCCGGTACTATTAATAAATAATGGTGAATTTTCATTAACTTCTCCAATATCATACTTTGGTGCAAGTAGTTTTCTGGCAGTTTTTATGTATTGTTCAAGATATTGCTTTGCTCTTTGTGAAATCAAAACGATACGTTCTTTAGCACCTTTACCAAAAACTCTAATTTCATTTTCTTCAAGGTTTAAATCTCCAAAATTAAGGTTGCTTAATTCTGAAACTCGCATTCCGGTTGCCCATAAAAGTTCAAGAATAACTCTGTTTCTAAAACCTGCCGGAGTATCAATTTTAACATTGTTCAGAATTTTTTCAATTTCATTTGGAGTTAAGAATTTTGGCAAAGATTTTGGGCGTTTAGGTGCGGATAAAGATATTGCCGGATTTGTATCAATATATCTTTCTCTAAACAAATATTTATAAAAAGTTCTGATAGAAGCTGTTTTTCTTGCAATTGTTGTTTTTTTGTAATCAAATCTTTGGATAAAATGCAAATATTCTCGGAGTTTGTTGAAATCTACATCAATGCAACTTACTCCGTTAAGCCATAAAATATAGCTTATGACATCAGAACAATATGCATTTAGAGTATGGTCAGAAAAATTTTTTTCCACACTTAAATAAGACTTAAAACCTTCAATATATTCTTTTTCTCTATTATCCAAAAATTCCTGCCTTGAAAAAATATTAAAATTTTACTTTTTATACAAACTATTATACAATAATTTATGGCAAGATAGAAGTAAAAAACATGAATATATTCAAAACGTTTGAGACATTTTTAAAAGAACCATTAAGTATATTGAAGGATAATATTATTCAAATTGTTAGTATTCAAACGGGTAATATATTTGAGAATAAGCCGTCTTGTGATGTCACAATAATGAAAGATAAAACGCAAATAACGGTTGTTAATAATGAAAGATTATACAAATTTCTTTCAATTGTGAATCATCGAACCAATATAAAAAAAGATTCTATATCTGATATTCAAATTCAGGATAGTGACTTACAAGGTAATCAAAAAGTATCGTAAAATATGAAACAGTTGCAGGCAAATTTTATAATAAGCGCTGAAAAGCTTTCTCAATGTCCGGAATTTTCACTTCCGGAATTTCCGTTGCTTGGACGTTCTAATGTCGGTAAATCTTCTTTTATTAATGCTATTGCAAATAATAAGAAAATCGCTAAAACATCTAATACCCCTGGAAAAACCCGATTGATAAATTTTTTCAATTTTTCGGACAAGTTTATGATTGCAGATTTGCCGGGGTACGGCTATGCTAAAATTTCAAAAGAAGCTCAAGCAAAGTGGCAAAAGTATTTGGAAGAATATCTTTTGAACCGCAAACAGATTAAGTCTTTAATTCAATTTATAGATGCACGTCATGAGATTCAGAAAAATGATTTTCAAATGCGACAATGGATTGAAGCTTATGATTTACCTATTTTCACAGTAGTAACAAAAGTAGACTGTATTCCTCGAGGAAAAATTCAAAAAGTATTAAATGATGTTAAAAAAGAATTTGGAGGGGATGTCCTTCCATTTTCAGCAGAAAATAGGTATTATTGTGAACAAACAATTGAATATTTGACAAATATTTGCAATTAAAAATAGGGGGTAATGTGTTTAAGACCGCTGAAAGAACAGAATTAAGCCAAGTTTCGTTAACAGGTATGAGAGCTCTTGTGCTTATGGGGTTGTTGATAGTAAAGCCACGTTCACTTGAAGAAATAAGAGAAGAGTTTATAAATTTACAAATAATGGAAGATTCTCATTCGGATGATATTTTGAGAATTGATTTGAATACCATTAAAATTATGGGATGTGAAATTTCCAGAGCTTGTAAAAAGACCGACTTTAAGTATGTTTTGACTAAACATCCGTTTTCATTAAAAATTGCTGAAGAAGAAATAGAAATCTTGAAAAAGGTGTATAATTTAGCAACGCAAAAAGCGGATTTATGTCTAATTTTAAAGTATGACGAGCTCCTAAGAAAAATAGCATTTCATATATGTGAAGAAGAGAGCAAAGAGGCGCTTTTAGGGGTATCAGCATTAAGATATTACGATATTAAAATGATAAAAGATTTGATGGTAGATTGTAAACACAAAACTACTCTTGATTTGATGTATAAAAAACCTACGAATCTTAATGACGTAAGAAAGCTTGTTGTTGCACAGGAGCTTGTTTATAAAAATAATAAAATTTATTTGTATGGTTATGATTTGGATAAACAGGAATCAATTGTCCTTAATTTGCGACGTGTAACTTCTATTCGAGCAAGAAAATTGGAAAAACAAAATATAGAATCTAATCAATTAAAAATTAGATTTGTTGTAAAAAATCTATTACCTGAAGAATTAGAAATTAATGAAGAAATAGTTGACAGCTCCGTTGACGGATATGTTGTAGAAGGAGCTTATCATAATGAATTTATTGCAACACAAAGAGTCCTTTCTTTTGGACCAAGATGTATTATTCTTGAGCCTGTTGTGTTCAAAAATGAAGTTATTAATAAAATTAAAGAAATGAGAAAAAACTATGAGTGCTAATGAAGCTGTAAAAAGAAATATTTCCGGTATGCAAGTTATAAAAACCTTGCAGTTGCTTATGGAAGATAATTATACAATGGTTGAACTTACTGAAAAGCTTAACGAAAGGGAGAAGACTCCTCTTTTTAATCATAGTGTGGTTAGTAAGTACATTAACACTTGTCGCTATTTGGGATTTGATATTCCTAAAATTCATAATAAGTATTTTGTAGCAAAAATTCCGTTTGGATTGAATCTATCAGGGAACGATGTTGAATTAATTGAAAATCTTTTGCAAACATCAAGTAGTAAACTTGCAAGTAAACAAAATAAAATTTTTGATTCATTTGTCAACAAATTGAACAAATATTCAAATAAAGATATTACCAGAGTAGAAAATAAAACTGTTGATTTAACTTATGAATTATTTAATAAAGCAATTCAGCAAAAAAGAAGAATTCTGCTTATGTTCAGAATAAAATCTTTGATGGAATGTATTCCTTTGGAAATTTCAGAACGAAAAGGAAAACCGGCTTTCAAAGTTATTCATAATAATAAAGTAAAATATATCGCTGTTGATAGAATTTCGGGAATGGAAATTCTTGGCAGAAGATTTACTCGGGAAGAACATCAAGGACAAACGGTTATTTTCAAGTTAACAGGCGATCTTGCACAAAGATATTCTTTAAGAGAGCATGAAGAGGAAATTGCTCAAAGTTTGCCGGACTATATTACAATTTCGAATCATGGAGAAAATAAAGAAGAATTGCTTTCAAGGCTTTTGCGTTATGATAAAAATTGTGAAATAATAAGTCCAAAAAGTTATCGTGATGATATTAAAGCAATGTTAGATTCAATGCTTGCAAATTATGGAGAATAAAATGCTACTTTCTGTAGATATTGGAAATACAAACATAACCCTCGGAATCTTTGACAAGGATAATCTTGTTAAAACATTTAGGTTGGCTTCTGATAGAGATTTGTCACAGTCAGAATATGAAATATTATTGCAAACTTTATGCAAAGAATATGATATTCAAGATTGTGTCATAGGTTCTGTTGTAGAAGAACTAAGCCTAATTATTAAAAAAGCATGTGATAATGTGTTTGAAATAGATTCATTTTTCTTAAACAATAATTCTGATTTAGGCATGGAAATTAAATTAAAAAATCCAAGTGAAGTCGGTGCTGATAGAATTGCAAATGCTTATGGAGCAAAAATTAAATATTCTTTGCCGGTAATTGTTGTTGATATTGGAACTGCAACCACTTTTGATATAGTTTCAAAGGATGGGAAATTTTTAGGTGGTGTAATAATGCCGGGGTTAAATTTGCAATTCAAGTCCTTGAGTGCAAATACTTCAAAATTGCCGAGAATCGAAGCAGGATTATCAGAAAAAGCAATTGGTGACTCTACAGAGAATGCTCTTTTATCAGGTATAATGCGAGGTTCGGCAAGTGCTATAGAAGGTTTAATTCATCAATGCGAATTAGAGCTAGGAGAAAAAGCAACAATTATTGCAACCGGCGGTCAGAGCCGTTTGCTTTCTGAGTACATGTTTAGAAGTTTTGATTTTATTGATACAACCTTGACTTTAGAAGGTTTAAAGTCCTTGTATGAGTTGAATAGAGTTTTAAATTTTAAGAAATGTTAAAGATTTATAAAAAAAATTAAAAAAAGTTGTTGACATAAAATTTTGACTTGGTAGTATAGAAGATGTCGGAAATGAAAGAACGATTTCGACACAAGTTGACGAAAAGTCTGAGCGAGGAATTAAGTAATCGCAAGAATGTGTAAGAAGTTAAAATCCGATTTTGAACCGAGTAAATAGCAAAAGTTGATATAATTTTTACTGTTAATTTATGGTTTTGAACCTTGAAAACAGAATAGCTGAAGACGAGAATTAAGGAAACTTAATTAAA
>CAZHEI010000090.1:0-6444 GCA_964531425.1 uncultured Vampirovibrio sp.
AAAAGGAGACATAAAACATGATTAAAATTGGAACAGCATTATTTGAAGCTTGTGAAGAGCTTGAAAGAGAACGTGGAATATCCAAAGAAGTGCTTATTGCATCTCTATGTGATGCAATGGTTGCTGCTTATAAAAAACATATGCACGTTAAAGAAGCTGCTAATATTGAAGCTATTTTAGATGAACAAACTGGAGAAATTGGTGTATTTTCAACTAAAGTTGTAGTAAATGAAGTTGAAGATCCTGATTTACAAATTTCTCTTGAAGATGCTCAAGAAATTGATGATGAAGTAGAAGTTGATGACGAAGTAAAAATTGAAGTTACTCCAGATCAATTTGGCAGAATCGCTGCTCAATCAGCAAAACAAGTTATCACTCAAAGAATCAGAGATGCTGAAAGAAATAATATTCTAAATGAATTTCTTGAAAAGAAAGGTACATTGACTACCGGTATTATCCAAAGAGTTGAAAATAGAAACGTAATTGTTAATATTGGTAAAACCGATGCAATCATGCCACAAAGAGAACAAATTCCTAGAGAATACTATAAACCTGGTAACAGAATCAGAGTTTTTGTTCTTAATGTTAAAGAAACAAGCAGATTGCCTCAAGTAGTTGTTTCTCATGCGCATGCTGAAATTGTTAGAGAATTGTTTGAATTAGAAGTTCCGGAAATTGAAGATGGAATTGTTGAAATTAAATCAATTGCTCGTGAAGCAGGTTTTAGAACAAAAATCGCAGTTTGGTCTAATGACCCAGAAGTTGATTCAGTAGGAGCTTGTATCGGACCTCGTGGTTCAAGAATCCAAACAATCGTTGGTGAATTGAAAAACGAAAAAATTGATATCGTAAGATGGTCACCGGATCCTGTTGAATACATTGTTAACGCAATTTCTCCGGCAAGAGTCGTTTCTGTAGATATCATGACTGATGATGATGAAACAAAAGATGCATTAGTAGTTGTTCCAGATGATCAACTTTCATTAGCGATTGGTAGAGAAGGTCAAAACGTAAGACTTGCGCACAGATTGACCGGCTGGAAGATTGATATCAAGAGCATTTCTCAAATGGAAAATGAAGAATCTTCTAAAGTTTCAAATTACGAATATGCAGATGACGTTGAAGAAGAACGTGCAGTTGATTCTGACGAAATCCAAGAAGAAATTGAAGAAGAAATGAATCAACAAGCTTATGATGAAGAAGATATTCAACAAGATGAAATCGAAGAAGAAATTATTTCTGAAGAAGAATAATTTTTCTTATTAAAACTATGAAAAAAGAACACTGTAAAAAGTGTTCTTTTTTTTATTTATAATAAAAAATATGTTAAATTTGATATCTATGATTTTAATCAGAATATTTTCAAATTCATACCTAAATGTTTTTCAAAAGATTTTGACTAACAATGGTATAAAATCTTCTGTTGTAAATTTCTATACATATTTAGGATTAATTTTTGTCGGACTAATAGTTTGTCCAATCCCGATTTTTACAAGCACAATGCTGTCCAGCATTTTAATAATGGGACTCCTTGGAGCGTTAGGAAATTATTTTATAATAAAAGCACTTTCGTGCGGAGAGCTTTCAACACTTGCACCGATTAATTCATATAAGCCTGTTATTGCACTAATATTTGGCATATTTTTATTAAACGAAATTCCTACATTTTATGAAATTTTTGGAATTATTTTAATAATAGCAGGAACTTTTGTTCTGGGGTCTAATAAAATATTGTACTCGAAAGCTACGATTTATAGATTCTTAGCATTGATTTTTTCAGGAACCGAAGCTATTTTTATAAAAAAAGTTATACTTTTATCTAATATACAAACAGCTTTTTTCTACTGGGCTTTAGCAGGCTTTATATTTTCTGCAATGTTTGTCGTTCTATCAAAACATTCGTTGAAAATTGCAAAAAACGATATCAAATATCAATTAGTTCTGGTTTTTCTGGTTGCATTAATGCAATATTCAACAAACTACGTTTTTTCAAAAATAAATGTTGCTTATGCTCTCGCTTTATTCCAACTTTCAACTATTCTTAGTGTTTTTCTTGGAGTAAATATTTTTCAAGAAAAAGGTTTGTTTAAAAAAATTATTGCAACTATTATTATGATTACAGGAGCTGTTATTTTAATTCTTCATTAATACTTAAAGCATTCAATTTCGTGGTCATTAACAACTCCAATTGCTTGTAAATACGAATAAATAATAACAGTTCCTACGTATTTCATGCCACGTTTTTTTAAATCTTTCGAAATTTTATCAGATAAAGGTGTGCTGACGGGAATCTCTGTTGAAGTATTTTTTATAACATTTCCATCGGTAAAACTCCAAATATAATTTGAAAAACTCCCAAATTCTTTTTGTATTTCAATAAAAATTTTAGCATTCAAAATCGCAGACTCAATTTTTCTTCTACTGCGAATTATATTAGAATTTTTCAATAATTCTTCTATTTTTTCAGAAGAATAATTTGAAATCTTTATTACATTAAAATTATCAAAAGCTTTTTTAAAAGCTTCTCGTTTTTTCAACACAGTCAACCATGAAAGCCCAGCTTGAAACCCTTCCAAAACAAGAAGTTCAAACAATTCTCTATCATTATACTTAGGAACTCCCCATTCTTCATCATGGTATTTTACATAAATTTCAGATTTTTCATCAACCCAAAAACATCTTTTCATCTAAATTTACGCTTCCGGTATTTCATCCAAAATAAATTTACCCAAACGACCTTCCCTAAAGTCTTTTAAAACATACTTTGCTGTTCGCTCTGTATCAAGAGAATCCCCTCGCAATATCCAATTACGGCTTTGTGCAATTGAGTATAAAGTTAATTCTTCAACCTTATAATACTCAAGAACCTGTTTTGAATATTTTCCTTCAAACAGCATGTCTAACAAAGCTTGTGCAACAGGTTCAGGAGAATACGCATTTTCTGAAACAGAACTTACAAATGCCAATTTAGCAGCTTGTATTTGGTCATCTTGTTTTGTTGGAATAATCCCAGGGGTGTCTAATAATTCTAATTTTGGATTAATCCTAACCCATTGTTGTTGCCTTGTAACACCGGCTTTAGCTCCGATTTTAGTTTTTGAAGATTTGGTAAGCTTGTTTATAACACTGGATTTTCCAACATTAGGCATTCCAACTACCATTGCACGAGCAGCTCGTCTTAGTAAACCTTTTGACATTAGCGCTTGAATTTTTGGTTCCGCAAGGTCTACAGCATTTTTAATTACCAAGGCTAAATCTTTAGCGCCTTTTGCATCTGTAACAATAACAGGGCAGCCTGTAGATTCTTTAAGATATTTAACCCACTGTTTTAATTCTTCTTTGTCTACCAAATCAGCTTTATTCAACAAAAGAAGCCTTGGTTTATCTCCCAAGAGCTTCTTTATGTTAGTATAACTGCTACTTAAAGGTATTCGTGCATCAAGTACCTCAATCACTACATCAACTAAATTTAGTTTTTCCTTTAGCTGACGCTCCGCCTTTGCGATGTGCCCCGGGTACCAGTGTATATGCAACGTTTGTTTACCCATTATCTTTTTTCGATTTTTTCCTTAATACGTGTTGCTTTACCAGAACGTTCTCTCAAGTAGTACAATTTAGCACGTTTTACGTCACCTTTTCTAAGTACTTGAATTTTTTCAATACGTGGAGAGTGTACTAAGAATACACGTTCAACACCAACACCTTGGAACACTTTTCTAACAGTAATAGTTTTGTTGATTCCAGAACCATGTTCAGCAATAATAGCGCCTTCATAAGCTTGGATTCTTTCTTTATTACCTTCTACAATTCTACAGAATACTTTAACTGTATCACCAGGATTCATTTCTGGTAATTCTCTAGTTGTGTATTCAGCTTCTAAATTTTTAATAATAGGATTCATTTTTGCTATTCCTTATATTTTGACTATCGTATACATTTATCCTTATGATAAATAAAACATAATATAAAAACAAGTAGTTATTAACTTTTTATGTAAAGAAATATTACAATTTTCTTCAAATAGAGCAATTTTAGAAAATAGAAATACTTTATATATATACAAGGATATTTCAAAAAAATAATACGCACACACATATACTATTTCATTATACTACACTTCACACATTTAAGTTTTTAGAGTCTTTACGACTCTTTTTTTTTGCTGAAAATGGTTTAATAAAATCTTCATATAAAGATTAAGTAAAGAAATCAAGTTTTTGAAAAAATTTAACCTATAATATGAATACTGAATGAAACATAAATATGAAGGAGATAAAAATGCATTTAGTAGACGAAATTCTTTGTAAATTAGAAACAGCAGACAATACAACTAAGAATCAATTAGAAAACAAACTTGTTGCACAAGGGACAGCAGTTGTTCCTGAGCTTGTTAGTAAATTGCAAAGTGTTCGTGGCATAAAAAGAGGAGTTGTTGCAATGACTCTTATTAGAATAGGAGAAGCTTCTGTTGAATACTTGAGAAAAGCAGCTTCTGATAATAAAGATTTTGAATGGGTAGCTAAGTATTTGATTTCTGAAATTAAAGGCATTGCTGCTTAGGCTCATAATACACATATATTACACACTGAAGGGGTTTGATATTTTCAAACTCCTTTTTTTATGTTAGAATTCTCACATGACTAAAAAAACAGAAGTTACTTTATATACAGATGGAGCTTGTAGTGGAAACCCCGGCATTGGTGGGTATGGAGCAATATTGGTTCATGTTGATTCTAATGGAATGAAACATGAAAAAGAGTTTTCTCAAGGTTATAAAATGACTACAAACAATCAAATGGAACTTCTTGCAGTTATTGTTGGGTTAGAGGCATTGAAGAAACCGTGCAAAGTAACAGTGTATTCAGACAGTAAATATGTTGTTGATGCATTTAATAATAAATGGATTGATGGTTGGATTGCAAAAGGTTGGAAAACTTCCGGAAAATCACCTGTTAAAAATGTTGATTTATGGAAACGTTTGCTAGAAGCTAAAAAACAGCATGATGTTGAATTTATATGGGTAAAAGGACATGCCGGTCATGAATATAATGAACGTTGTGATACTTTAGCCGTTTCAGCCGGAAAAAAAGATAATTTAAAAACCGAGGTTATGTAAAACTTTTTTTAGTCGATTAAATTTTGTTTTATCACTACCAATTCCGCAAAGTAGCATTGTTGTTTTATTGTTTGTTCGCTCATCTTCAATTCTATATTGCTCGTATAAGACTTTGGAAAGCTTTTCGCCACCTTTTAATAAGATTTTTGTGGGATCGTCGTTCAACTGTGTTATTCTTAAGCTTTTGATATTTTCCAATAGATTTTCAATATATTTTTTCCCTTTTTTTGAATTAAGAAAATTTATATTAGCTTCAATTGTTGCTAACATTGGATAAGATAGGGATGTCGTATTAATCATATTTAGAGCATTTGTAGGATCAGTGTTGTTTGAATGCAATAGCGCAGTGGGGTTTATACCTCCGGCTGTTTTGTGTAAAGATTGTATTGTAAAATCAGCATGCTTTACGGCAGATTCGGGTAATGAATCGCTGAATGGATAAAGAGCTCCGTGAGCTTCATCAACAATCAATGTAACCCCTTTTTCTTTGCAAAATTGACTAATTTCTTTTACATTAGCGCAAAACCCTTCGTATGTAGGAGATGTAATAACCAAAGCATCCGGAAGATGTTCCTCTATTAATTCCTTGACTTTTTCAACAGTTATTGCTTTGTAAAGTCCCAGTTCTTCATCAAACGGTAATGCATATTTAATGACTTCTGCTCTACTCAATTTTGCACCATTAGCATGACACGGATGAGCTTTTTCCCAAATAAGGATTTTATTTGGTGAGGTTGCTAAAATTGCGGCAATAACTCCACTAGTGGAACCATTTGTTAAAAATTTTGTATATTTAGTCCCATAAATTTTAGATGCTTTTTTTTCGGCTTCAAACAACCCTTCTTCAGGATTAAGAGTGTCAATTTCAGAAATATCAGATTTATACCACTGATAAAATTTGTGATACAAACAAAATTTGCCACTGTGACTTGGAGTAGTGAATAAAGTCTTATTGTATTTCTTTTTTAAAATTGAAATTAAACCCATAGAATAATTTTATAATAAAAATGCCTTTGTGCGAGTTTTTCGTTGTTTCTCGCAAAAAAGCAATATTTTATAGTCAAAACTACTTACTCAAAAACTAAGTAAAAAGTTGAATGAAAGAATGAGTAACCAATATTAATATGATATTGAATCCTCATCGCTCAAATCTCCTCCCACTTAGGGAGGTTTTTTTATTATAAAAATGACTCAGAGGATATTGTTTGCCCTCTGAGTCATTCATATCAATTCAATTTAATTCTAAATTAAATACTTTAACCAAACGTATGCGGTGCTTAAACCTAATGAAACAAAGGTTACAACAACCCCATATTTTAGGTATTCCA
>CAZHEI010000091.1:0-6229 GCA_964531425.1 uncultured Vampirovibrio sp.
ACTTTGATAGCACATTTGTCATTTTCTTGAAAGAAAAGAATAAAAATCATCCATACTTTGCACTAAGAGTTCATGATATTGAGAAGTATCAAAAAAACAAATAAATGTAGGTCGGCTTTACTAAGCCGACTTGTGTTTGTGTTTTTGTCTCGTGTTAAATTATAAATTAGTATCTTTTCTTCAAGAATTCGCTTTTTTGATGACAAAATGTAATTTTTTATTACAGGATTTTCCTTTTGCATAATTCTATATTAGAATAGTGATAGAGAATTCCTTTTAGCTTGACGACGGAATTGAGAGTTTAATATAGATTTGGAAAAGATTTGAATGAGAAGACGCAGAAAAAAATATGATTTATACCTTGTAATATTTCTTGCAATATTAACAGCAGGTTATTTTGTTTACAATCATCTTTCTTCTGAAGATAGAGGCGTAAAAGCTTACCAAGAAGCTTTGAAGAGTTATAAAGATTCTGATTATGAAACTGCTTATCAAGAATTTGGAAAAGTCCCATCAGCTTCCAGTTTGAAAGAATCCGCTCTTTTTAGACAAGCTCGTTGTGCTACGAATTTAGGCAAAAAAGAACTCGCTGTAAAAAAATACAACAGAATTCTCCATTCAGGTTCAAAATCAAGTATTGTTCCGATTAGTGAATACAATATGGCGAATCTCCTTTTGGATTTAAAAGATAAAAAAGCAAAAAAACATTTCAAAAATATTATTAAAAAACACCCGACCAGCGATTATGCAATCGCTTCTGAATATTATTTGGGATTGATCGAAGTTGAAAATTTTCCGGAAAATGAAAAACGTTTAGCAAAAGCAAAAGATAGAGCCTTGATTAATTTCAAAACGTATATTGAAAAATCTCCGGATGGCAGATTTTCTATAAAATCGATTGATGAAATCAAAAAACTTGACGTAAAATTAAAAAATTATGACAATCTTCTCATTGCAAAAGCTTATTATGCAAACGGTGATTATGAAAATGCAAAAGAATTTTTAAACAAAACAACTCTTGCTGAGAGCTGGACAGATTTTGCATTTAATGAATATAAACTTGGGAATAAAGATAAAGCAAAATATTATACTGTATACGGTTTAAAAGACCACGCAGCTGCTGCAAATCCGGAAGATGTTTACGCTGTTATTGACAACTATATTGCAATGTTTCCAACAAGAAAAGAAGGTATAAACTCACTTTCCGGCGCAGGATATAATTCAACCGGAGCTGATTATATCTCGTATTTGAATTGTAATGAGGTTGTTGAACAAAATTATAAAGAAGCTTGTTTTAGAACTCTTTACGAAAAATATCCTGACGGGCAGTTCTCTGCTGATTCTCTTTACAATCTTTTTATAACAAAATATTTACAAAAAAAATATTTAGATGCTCAAAGGTTGGGATTTTTACATCAAAAGAAATTCCCTAATGTTAAATCTTCTCCGGCTGTAACTTATTACATGGGAAGAATTGCAAATAAATTAAAACATTATGAAAGTGCAAATTCTTACTACAAACAGGTAATTGCTAAATATCCGGATTCTTATTATGCATATAGAGCAAATTACAATTTATATAAGGATGACGGTGCTTTACCGTTTGCGGAATTAACTCCAAAACCTGTAGTTTTTCCTTATAAAAAATCCTTGGAAAATAATCTGGTTATAAAACTCGCATTACTAAAAGATTATGATTTAGTTGATGAACTCTGTAAAAAAGATAAATTTATTCAAAGTTGGATTGCTTATCAAAAAGGAAATTATACAATATCAGCAATTTTAGCCAGAAATGCAATGGAAAATTTAACCGTAAAACCTCCATTTGAAGATTTGAGATGGAGACTTGTTTATCCACTTCACTACTACGATATTGTTGATAAAGTAAAAGGAGATAATAATCCGATTATTCTTCAATCGATTGTTAAAGAAGAAAGTCATTTTAATCCTTATGCGAAAAGTTATGTTGGAGCATCCGGTTTAATGCAGTTAATGCCTTCAACTTATGAAGAAATTGTGAAAAATCACGGAATCTCGTCCGATATTTTTGACCCTAAAAGTAATATCATAGCCGGTAGTATTTATTACAGAAACTTGAAAAAAGTATTAGGGAACAAGGATTTATACGCAATTTCAGCCTATAATGGCGGAATGGGCTCTGTAACAAGCTGGTTTTCAAAACTCGTTTACAGTGACACTGATGAATTTGTTGAACAAATTCCATATCCTGAAACTAAAAATTATGTAAAAAAAGTCCTGCGCAGTTACTGGGTTTATGGAAATGTATACTAATCATTCATATAGATGAATATTTAAATTCCGCAACTTGCTAAAATAATAGTGTATTAAAAGAATAGGAGATTTATTTATGGATTTAACTACTATGATTGGAATTGGCTCAGGAATTCTTTTACTAATTATTTGTTATTCTGCTTACGTTTCTGTTATTCAAAAGAAAAACAAAGTACAAGAAGCTTTTTCTTCAATTGATGTTCAATTAAAGAAAAGATATGATTTGATCCCCAATATTTTGACAATGGCAAGCAAATTTATGGAACACGAAAGAAATTTGTTTGAAGAAGTTACAAAATTAAGAACTCAAGCAATGTCTTTACCTGCCGATGTGAACAATATGGCTAAAAAACTTGAGCTTGATTCTCAAATTAAGAGTTTAATGGGGCAAATTATGGTTGCAGTTGAAAACTATCCTCAACTAAAATCTGACCAAACAATGGTTACTGCAATGCAAACTTATAATGAAGTTGAAGAACATATTGCTGCTTCAAGAAGATTCTATAACTCTGCCGTTCTTGAATTAAATAATGCTGTTGAAATCTTCCCTACTTCAATATTTGCGGCTATGGTTGGTGCTCAAAAACAAGAATTCTTTGAAGCTGATAAAACTGAAAGAAAACCGGTTAATGCTTCTGAGTTTTTTAAGTAAGGGTTCGCTTTTGGGTCTAAAGTCTCCCCATCAGAAGTTCGCCTACAAGGTCGCTACTAGGTGGTAGCTACAAGCGGGTTCAAGCTGGTTGGGGTTGTTGGTCTAAAGACTCCCCATCAGAAGTTTTCCTACAAGGTCGCTACTAGGTAGTAACTACAAGCTGGCTCAAGCTGGTTTGGCAAACAACTGCTTTTATATAGTAAAAAAATATGTTATAATTGATTTATGAAAGACAAAGTTTATTCAATTCATGAAATAAAAGAAATAATTAATTCTCATAAAGATTTTTTTGAAAAACAGTATTGTGTTGAGAATTTTCTTTTGTTTGGTTCTTATGCAAAAAATAAGCAAACAGTTGATAGTGATATTGATTTACTTGTAAATTTTAAACACCCCATTGATATGTTTGATTTTATTGATTTGCAGGAATATCTTTCTAAAATTTTTAGTAAAAAAATTGATTTGGGAACGGTTAATAGTTTAAAAGAATTTGTAAAAAATTCTATATTAAAAGAAGCAATTTTATTATGAAGAGAGCAAATGATATATTTTTCTTAAAAGATATTTTGAATTCACTTGACAAGATTTTTAAGTATACAGAAGGTATGTCTTATGATGACTTTATTAATGACGACAAGACAAAGGATGCTGTAGAAAGAAATTTCGAAATCATAGGCGAAGCCGTTAAAAATTTGACAGAAGGGTTCAGAAATCAGTATTCACATATTCCATTACGTCAGGTCGCAGGAATGAGAGATAAGTTAATCCATGATTATTTTGGTATCGATTATGAAATAGTCTGGAAAACTATAAAAAACAAATTGCCACAATTTGAATTAGATATATTAGAATTAATTAATAAAGAACAATAAAATAAATCTTTACCTTTTGAATAAGCTCACTATTTAAAAAAGGAAAATCAACATGACAGAAAAATCTTACTCCGAAATTCGCAGAGAGTTTTACGAAAAATATCAAAAAGTAATTGTACCTGCTGTTAAAAAATTTGATAACGAAAGAAAAAGAAAACTGGTAATTGCAATTATTTGCTCTACTATACTTTCAATTCCTGGAATATTGTGTTTTATATCCCTTTTTGGGGGTGACGTCCAATTTGAGATGGTAAACTTAAGGTGCTCTGTAATCTTTATTTGTTTGGCTTGTTTTTTTTGGTATTGTATTAAAAAGTCTTTTGAAAACAAAATCAAAGAAAAAATAATGCCGATTGTTTGTTCTTGTTTTAATGATTTAAGATGGCATCATGATGTATATAACCATGGTCAAGTTTTTAAAAGTTCAGGAGTTGTCCCAAATTTTACAGGTGAAGACTATGATGACATATTCTACGGAAAACACAAAGATGTAAATATAGAAATTGTAGAATCAGCGTTTGATATTGGAAGCGGGAAAAGTCGTACTACTGTGTTTAAAGGTGTTGTTATAAAACTTGATATGAACAAAGAGTTTACCAGTCATACAGTGATTACTCCTGACAAGTTTTTTCACAAATCCCCTTTGCCGGATTTAAGACATACAACACTGGAAGATATTGAATTTGAAAAGAAGTTTGACGTATTTACAAATGATGAAGTTGATGCAAGATATTTAATTACTCCAAGCTTTATGCAACGAATTAAAGCAATTAAAACAGCGTTTAAAGCGGATAAGGTTCAATGTGCTTTTTATGGGAATCTTTTATTGGTAGCACTTTCTACTAATAAAGATTTATTTTCACTTTGTTCTTTAGTAAAACCTGTAGATGACCCAAAACAATATTTTCAAATGTATGAAGAAATCATTTCAATAATAAAACTAATAGACCACTTTAAACTCGACCAAAAAATCGGGTTGTAATATTGCTAAAAATTATGTAAAATTAACTTATGGATAATATTGAACTTGATATTGAAGCATTACGAAATGCAAAAGACTCTCTTATAAAAGCTTACAATGCTTATATGTTAGGAAGTGATGATGTTGATATGTGTGACATTATTGCAGATTCTTGTGTAAAACGTTTTGAATACACATTTGAGACTGCTTGGAAAGTTATGAAAAAGTACTTCAAGCTACAGTATTCTAAAACTGAAGCTGAATTAACAATGAATAATATTTTCAGGTTTATGGAAGGTTATGGATTTACTTCTTCTTGGTTGAAATGGAAAGAATATTATGCACAAAGAAATAATACAGCACATGAGTATAATTCAAATAAATCAAAAAGTTTAATTTCGTTAATACCGGATTTTCTTAACGAACTTGATATATTACTTAATAAGTGGGATTCATTATGAAAATAAAAGGAGTTACAGAGGTAGAGGACTCTTTAATTCAAGATATTTTAGCTCCGTATAAAAATGAGTTTGATTTTTTTTATTATGGTTCAAGAGTTAAAGGAAATTTTGAAAAAACATCTGATTTGGATATTTTAATTAAAGGTGTGAAGGTATTTCCACTTAATAAGTTGGAAACAATCAAAACGATGTTTGATAATTCGGATTTGCCGTATATTGTTAATTTTGTTGATTATAATAATATTGAAGAAAAGTTTTATAACTATATAAAAAAAGATTTGGTGAAGGTATAAAAATGACAAAAGGTTTATTTATTACATTTGAAGGTGGAGATGGTTGCGGAAAAACTACGCAAATAAATCTTCTTGATGAATATTTGCAATCAAAAGGTTACAAAACTCTTGTTACACGTGAACCTGGAGCTAAAGGTTTGGGAGTTAAGCTAAGAGAAATTTTGCTTAATTATGATGGCGAGGTTTCTCCGACTTGCGAATCATTCTTGTTTCTTGCTGACCGTGCTCAACACGTAGATTGTATAATTAAACCTGCATTAAAAGATGGTGTAATTGTTCTTTGTGACAGACATACGGATTCTACTGTTGCATATCAAGGTTATGGAAGGGGCTTAGATTTAGAACAAATCCATAAGCTCAATAATATTGCGACAAGCGGATTAAAACCGGATTTGACAATTGTTCTTGATGTTGATGTAGAGACTTCTCAATCTCGAGTTGGTAAAGAAAAAGATCGTATGGAATCAGCGGGAATTGAGTTTTTTGAAAGAGTCCGTAACGGTTTTCTTGAGATTGCAAAACAAGAACCTCAACGAGTAAAAGTTATAAATTCTGCTGAGTCAATAGAAAATATACATAAGCAAATTTTGGAATTAATCGGGAAAATTAGTTAACATGCAAACTGGTAGTTTTATGCCCTGTCATTGCGAGGAGTGAAACGACGAAGCAATCCAGTAGATCGGGTTACTAACCCGACA
>CAZHEI010000092.1:0-6080 GCA_964531425.1 uncultured Vampirovibrio sp.
AAAGATATTTAGAGGGGTTTATCAAGGAACGAAATCTTATTATGAATAATTATGTAACGGAAGCTATAAATTTAAAATCTTACAACCTTAATGATGCAGACAAAATTATTGTGATGTATTCAAAAGAAAACGGTTTGATAAAAGGAGTTGCAAAAGGAATTAAAAAGCCAAAAAGTAAACTGGGCGCAAGAATGGATTTGCTTGTAGCAAATACTTTGCAACTTTTGAAAGGGCGTTCAATGGATACAATTCTTCAAGCTCAAACAGTAAACAATTTCCGCAAATCAAGAGAAGATATTGATAAACTTATGTATTCGTCTTATGTTTCAGAAATTGTTATGAATATGGGGGAAGGCTCTGAATCTGCTTCAAAAGAGATTTATGAGTTATTATACAAAGCTCTTAATCGTATTTCTGATTCCATAGAAAAAAAAGATGCTCTAATTGCTGTTATAAAATTCCAATTAAAGATTTTGCTTATTATGGGATTTTGCGTAGAATTGGATTCTTGTCTATGTTGCAGAGAACGAGTTTTGGATGAAGAAATGTATTTCTCTCCAACGATGGGCGGAATTATTTGCGAGGAATGCAACAAAACTCTTGGTGTTAAATTAAAAATGCATCATAAAATAAGAGATTTTTTGGAAGCTATGCTTCAATTCGATTTTAACTATGAAAGCGATTATGATAAGAAGGCGACCGAAAAAGTTTGTCAGGTTTGTTTTAATTTATTGGATGAATACATTAGAATTCATACAAACAAAAAAACAAAATCAACAAAAGTTTTACAGGAGTTGAGCATATAATGAAGACTTTAAGAATTGCGCATTTATACTCAAAATTATTAAACATATATGGAGATGGCGGAAACATCCTTGCACTAAAACGCAGAGCTGAATGGCGAGGTATTAATGTTATAATTGATGAAATAAATATTGGAGATTCAATTTCTGAACATGATATATATTTTATCGGTGGAGGTCAAGATAAACAGCAAATTGAAGTTTCAAACGAACTTCAGCAACATAAAGAGTTTTTGACTTCAGAACGTGATAGAGGGGCTGTTTTTCTTGGAATTTGTGGGGGCTATCAATTATTTGGGCATTATTACAAGCCTTTTGAAGGAGACGAGCTCAAGGGCATAAGTCTTTTGGATGCTTATACTGTAGCAGGAAACAATAGATTTATCGGAAATGTTACTGTAAATACAGAATATGTGTCTCCTAATACTCTTGTAGGGTTTGAAAATCATAGTGGTTTAACCTATTTGCAAGGAGAAACAAAACCTCTTGGAAAGATTGTTATCGGGAACGGGAATAACGGAGTCGATAAAACCGAAGGCGCAAGATACAAAAATGTTTTTGGTACATACCTTCATGGGTCATTTTTGCCAAAGAATGTTCAATTTGCAGATTACTTGATTGAATTAGCATTGAATGAAAAATTAGAACCTTTAAACGATGAGATTGAAAATTTAGCTCATAATAGTCTTATAGAGAAGAAATATTAATTATTGAAACCCCACTTTACATTTAATTTTGTTGTTATTAAAATATAGTTACTCACAATCCTCATGTGATGGGTTGGTGTGAGGAAGTCATTAAGCCGAAACATCAGCCACAAGTGAAAGGAAATATAAAAATGGCAAACATTAAGTCAGCAAAAAAAAGAGTTCTTATTGCAGAAGCTAACAGACTAAGAAACGTAGCTTTCAAATCTTCTATCAAAACAGCGATTAAAAAAGCATTGGCTTTAGCTACAGAAGATAACAAAGAAGCATTAGATGCAGCAATCTCTAATGTTTACAAACTTTGTGACAAAGCGGTTTCTAAAGGTGTTTTACACAAAAACACTGCTGCAAGAAAGAAATCAAGACTTGTTCTTGCTATTAAGAAACTAGCAAAATAGTTTTTTATGTGAATTATAAAGGGATGACTTTTTAGTCATCCCTTTTCATTTTGCAAAAATACACATAAAAACCTTTTAAATAATGTTTTTTATAGCTATTTATTATTTTTTATTTTTTTATCAAACCTGTTTTAACTTTAAATTCATACTCATTCATATATGAAAACTTTTGAATCAACTTCCTAAATTGATCTTTAGCAGTCAATAAAATTGGTTCTTTACCGGCTTCATTCGCATAAAGTGAATGAACAGGTAAACCATTCTCAAAACCTTTTTTGTAAGTTATAGCAGTAGGGTGCAATTTTTTGCACCGAAATTGTGATAATATACCAATATGAGCAATTACAAATGATATTTTAAAGTTTCATCAAAGATTGGTTGTTTTCATCTTTTAGCAAATTGTTATTAATGGATATTATAATAAAAATTGGTGTAACTTTGAAGACAAATACAAAATCAATTTACTTGTTTATGGATAGATTCCGGTGCAAAAAATTGCACCCTACTGTTGCTGCATCCTTTTAAAACTTGTAAAAAATCAATTTGCCACAATGAATAGAATAATCTTTTATGTGAATTATAAACGGGGCGGTTTTGCAAAGCAAAACCGCCCCGTTTCAGATATCTCCCTATTTCTTTAAAAGCAAATTCAATCCGGCCAGAAAATAGTTTTTGAATTCTGTAAAACTTCTTAATCCAAAAAGTGTTTTTAGAATGAATTTTGGTCTTAAATAAAATCGTTTTACAGCTTGCTTGTGAAGTTCAAATATCCGCTCTTTTGATAGCTCATGCGAACGCACAGCCGGAACATAGTAAGCGTTTTCAAAATTCAACTGACCTTCGATTAGTTTATTCATCATTGCATAAGCAAAATATCTTGTCCCCGGAAGAGGTGTTGCCGTATAAAAACTAATAAAATTGCTGTCTAATTCAATTGCAAATTTAATAGTTTCTTCAACTGTTTTTTCAGTTTCCCAAGGCAAACCAATTACAAAATAATTATAAATTTTTATTTTATTCTTTTTAAGTATTTTTACGGTATTTCTAATATCATCAAGCGTAATTTTCTTCCCAATATTATTGAGAATTTCTTGCGAACCACTTTCAACACCAATACTAACAAGTCTACAACCAGCCTTATACATCAGATTTGCCATCTCGTCATCCATTGTATTTGCTCTGGTATTAGCCGACCAAGTTATTTTTAAACCACTATTAATAATTTTCTGACACAAATCAAGAGTCCATTCTCTATCAAAGTTAAAAATATCAGACCAAAATAAAAAGTTCCTGATATTATATTTTTCAATACATTCTTTTATTTCAGCAATGATATTTTCTGCACTTCTTGTTCTTACTTTAATCCCTGAAATAGGCGTTGCAAGACAGAAAAAACAATGATACGGGCAACCTCGTGAAACCTTGATAACCGCCTGCACATTTCCATTATCAGGTCTTCTGTAAATGGAATTATCAACAAGATGTCTTGCCGGAAATGGAAGTTCATCTAAGTTTTCATTAAACGGTCTTGGCTCATTTTTTACACCTTGCATATTTTCAGAATAGCAGATTCCTAAAATTTCATTATTAGGAACTCCTTCAAGAATCTCTTTTAGTG
Organism: uncultured Vampirovibrio sp.; assembly: GCA_964531425.1. Lineage (GTDB taxonomy): Bacteria > Cyanobacteriota > Vampirovibrionia > Gastranaerophilales > Gastranaerophilaceae > CAG-196. The sequence continues at coordinate 3,527 of CAZHEI010000092.1, forward strand.
TCAATTCTGGCTCACCTATTATGACATAATCAATAAAAGGATTTTCGTAAATAACATTTGTGTTATAGGTTAAAAATGGAGCGCCTTTTACGATTGTCGTAAGATTTGATAAAGTTGATTTTGCTAAAGCAACTGCTTCCATATCTGTTTTAAATGTCGGAGTCGCAATATTTGCAACAAGATAATCCGGTCCAAATTCATTTAAATCAGATACGAAATCTCCACCCAAGCTATAATCTTTTATCATAGCTTCAAAACCGCATTGTTCAGCAATTGCAGCTAAATACATCAAATCCGTAGGCGGAAGTGGTGGAATTACCAGCAACTCTTTGGTTGGTTGCTGGCACCTATCTTCTCTATTCATAACCGGAGATGGCGGATAAATTAAAAGTATTCTTTTTTTATCCTTCAACAACTTTCTCCTTAACTTTTGATGCAATTAAAGATGCTGCGATTAAGCAAAAAGCTCCGATTAGGAATGTGTATTCCCAATGGAAATTTAGTCCTGTTGCAGATTCAAATGAACATTTGTTAATAATCCAAGAAACAAGGGTACAAACAAATACTTGCGGACCCGCAATAAAAATGTTGAAAATACCCATTACAGAACCTTCTGTTCCAGGTTTAATATATTGAGAAAGCATTGCAAACGGTAAAGCGCAAATACTTGCCCAGCCAATACCGGAAAGTCCCATTAAAACAGCAACAATTTTAGGATTTGTAGTAAATGCCATTCCTAAAAATGCCAATGCCATTGATAGCATTGAAATAATATGAACCTTTTTGTTTCCATATTTTACGGATAAAATACCAATTGGAATTGCGACTAAGAAACAAACAAGATTGAATATTGCAAAACAAATTGATGAGAAGTTTGTACCTGTCAAAACTGCTGAATCAAAGGATGCCTTAACAGCTTCACTTACGTTTGATAAATCAGGAACTCCAAATACAGTATGAACCGCATATTGAGTGAAATATATCATCATGCACATATTTCCAATCCAAGTAAAAAATTGCATCCAGCAAATTTTACCAACTTCAGGAGATAGTGCAAAGAAGTCTTTTAATGACTGTATAAAATTAAATTTTTCTTCAACTTTATCTTCTGTTTTTTCGATAGGTCTTTCTTTTATAGCTAAGCAAGTCCATAACATACCTAAAGAGAACGCTAATGCAGCCATAATAAATTGTGCATTAATAGGCATTTGATAATTAAATGCCCATTTCAAAAATGGAGCAGTACCTGCTGCAACAACTGAACCAAGTCCGATAGCTAAACTTATATAAGAATTTGCAATTGAATGTTGTTCTTGTGGTACAACATCAGGAACGAGTGCTCTGTAAGGACCTTGAGCAATATTTACGCACGCATCAAGAATCCAAATCATAACAGCCGCAAACAATAATGCAGCCCAAGGTGCAAAATTTATATGTAAAATATTACTAAACCAATTAGTTATTGATGCAGAATTAGGAAATGCCCATAAAGCAAGCGCTGAGAGTAAAGCTCCGCCTAAAAGATACGGACGTCTTCTGCCAAAAGAAGTTCTTGTTTTGTCAGATAATGCCCCAATTAATGGTTGAACGACCATGCCTGTAAATGGTCCAGCTAACCAAATCAAACCAAACAACAATGGCGACGCTCCAAGTTCTTCTGTTACCGGACCTGATAAAATTATTCTCATTTGCCAAGCAAATTGTAATCCAAAAAATCCTATAGCAAAACTTATAAATTTTGCAGTCGTAAACTTTTTAAGTGCATTCTCTTCCATTTATATACTCCTCCACATAGCGTAATGATTAGTTTAATACAAACTTATTATCTTATCAATTCCGGATTTTGCTACTGAAAACAATTCCAGCATCCTTTCATATTCATAAGGCTCACCTTCGGAAGTTGTTTGAAAATCAACAATCTTTCCTGATTTTGTTAGAATTACATTAGAATCAACTTGTGCATGAGAATCCTCCTCGTAATTCAAATCAAGTTTAATCTCCCCCTCAACAATTCCAATTGAAATCGCTGCAATCGGTTCAATAATAGGACTTTCTTCCAAATCTCCTGATTGAATAAGTTTATCAATCGCATCTTTTAATGCCAAGAATCCTCCACAAATACTTGCAGTTCTGGTTCCGCCGTCAGCTTGAATTACGTCAGCATCAATTGTGATTGTCATTTTAGGCATTTTTTCTAAATCGACACATGCTCTCAAACTTCTGCCAATCAACCTTTGAATTTCATGAGTTCGACCGGATACTTTATCTCGTTCACGACGACAACGAGTATTTGTAGCAGAAGGCAATAGTGAATATTCAGCTGTAACCCAACCTCTGTTGTCATCTTCATCCATCCATTTTGGTTTCTTTAAATCAACAGATGCTGTTACAATAACTTTTGTATCTCCAAATTCTACCAAAACAGAACCTAATGCATGTTTCGTAAAATTATGCGTAAATTTTATGTTTCTTAACTCGTGATTTTCTCTTCCGTCTATTCTCATAATAAAGTACCCCTTCCCCTTGAATAGAATTGTATCATAAAAAATATTCC
>CAZHEI010000093.1:0-5674 GCA_964531425.1 uncultured Vampirovibrio sp.
CTGAAAGAAGACAATACTTCTCTGAAACAGATGAAATGATTAACAAAAAAGCTAAAGCTATTTTAGCTGGCGGTTTGATTCCTATTATTTGCTGTGGTGAAACTCTTGAACAAAGAGAAGCTGGTGTTACTGATGAACACATTGCAACTCAAATCAGAGCTGCTCTAAACGGTTTAAGCGAAGAAGAAGTTGCTAAATCAGTTATCGCTTACGAACCAATTTGGGCAATCGGTACTGGCAAAACTTGTGATAGCGTAGAAGCTAACAGAGTAATCGCTATGATTAGAAATGTTGTTAAAGAAGTTTCTTCAGCTTCTGCCGGCGATTCAATCAGAATCCTTTACGGTGGTTCAGTAAAACCTTCAACAATTGAAGAACAAATGTCACAGTCTGACATTGATGGAGCTTTAGTTGGCGGAGCTAGTTTAAAAGCTGACAGCTTTAATGAAATTATTGCTAATACAATGAAAGTTAGTGTATAGATTTAATTAAAAAATGGCGGCGGGTTTTCAACCCGCCGCCATTTTTATAGAGACAACTTATGGAAATCAAAAAAGTTATTATCTGCGGATTAGGTGCATTAGGTTTAACTTATGCAAACAAACTTAAAGATGTTTGTGAATTAAAAATTCTTGCAGATTCTGATAGAATAAAAAAATATAAGAAAAACATACCCACATTAAACGGTCAAGACCTTGAATTAGACTATATTCTGCCCGATGAAAAATGGAATCCTGATTTAATAATTATTTCAACAAAATCAACCGGTTTGGAATCTGCAATTAGTTATATTAAAAATTTTGTTACATCTAAAACCATTATTATTTCTTTAATAAATGGAATTTCCAGTGAAGAAAAAATTTCAAACTTCTATCCACAAACAAAAGTTTTACGTTCATATTTTATTGGTCATAGCGCCATGAAATCCGGAAATAATGTAACTCAAGACGGAATTGGGAAAATAGTTTTTGAACAAAATTTTGATTTAGAAAGATTTTTTCAAAAATCGAATATTGATTATGAAATAGCTAACGACATCATTTATTCACAATGGCTTAAGCTGGGTGTTAATATAATTTTGAACCAACCATCAGCTCTCTTTTGCAAAACGGTCGGTGAATTGCGTCGAATGAATGAATACTTTCCACTTGCTAAAAGTTTAATTAAAGAAGTAAAAGAAATTGCAAGTGCTTATGGCGTAAAAAATCTTGAAAAATTTGAAGATGAAGTTTTTAAGTCCGCAAATTTAGTTGCAGATGATGGAAAAACTTCTATGTACCAAGATATCGTTGCAAAAAGAAAAACAGAAATTGATATTTTTGCGGGCGAAATAATTAAGCTCGGAGAAAAATTTGGAATCAAAACTCCTGCAAACACAAAAATATACACTCAAATTAAGAAACTAGAATCAGAATGGGAATCTAATTAGTTTAATTCCGGAAATTTAAATTCCGGTAACTTATAATTATTAACATTTAAACTCATCAATTCATTAAATTCATTTTGAAAAGAATCTTCACTCAACCCAATAATTGGAAATCCAATATTCTTGGCTAAATTAAGAACTTTAATATCATAATTTATTCCTAAAACTTTTACACCAGCCTTTGCAGCCACTAAATCCGCATGAAATCTCATTCCAATTAAATATTCCAGTTTTGATAATTCATTAATACAAGTTTCTACAGATAAATTTTTATAAATTTCTGCATCAAGTCCTTTTGTTTTTAATACATTTGAGAACTTTTCCAAAACAGGTATATCTAGAGAATCTTGCAAAGAAAACAATTTGATTTTTTCATCAGGAAAATGTTTAGAAATCTCATCAGCAAGTTTTTCTAAAAACGAATCAGTTAACGTATGAAAGCTTCTCAATTGCACTCCAACACCTTGGTGATGTTCTACCGTAGGAGTTTCTATTCCAAAAACAGGATCAGCAACAAGCTCAGAATTAAGACTCATTTTCTTTAGTATTTCTTGAGATTTAGAATCTCGGACATAAATCTTATCACAGTATTTAAGCACAAATTTTGTAAAAAACTTCCCTATTTTTGTTCTAAAGGGAGTAAATCCTTGTGCAAAAATTATCACTTTTTTATTGAATACAAGTGCGGTTACAATTACAGCTAAATAATAAATTAAGCTTTTTAAACTTGTAACATCCTGCAAAAGGCTTCCTCCGCCAGAAATCAAAATATCAGATTCTAATATCGGTTTAAAAAATTTCAAATAATTTGCGGAATCCACATCATAGAGTTTTGCTGTTTTTATCGGATTTGAAGACAAAACTGTAATTTTTTCAGCATTTCTTTCTTTGAGATATGAAGTCAAAACTTTTGCAATAGCTTCATCTCCAAAGTTATCAAATCCAATATATCCGGAAATGACATATTTCGTCATTAAACATTCTCCATCACAGTTTCTTTATACGGGATTGCTTGAATTGCTCCATAATTTTGAGTTTGTAATCCGGAAACAATAGAAGCAAACTTCGCTGCATCAGCCGGTGCATATCCGTTTGTTAGTGCATACAAAAATCCACCATTGAAAACATCACCGGATGCTGTTGTATCAATTGCTTTTTGAGTGTTATAGAATTCTGTAAAACTAATATCTCCGTTATAACCGGTATAGTATCCGTTATCAATGTGAGATTTGATTACAACAATTTTTACTCCTCTATCCCACATATAATGCATAATTTTATCCATTGATTCGATATCATAAAGTTTTACGGCATCATTTTTTAAACTCAAAAATATAACATCTGTTAAATCAATAATTTCTTCAAAATATTCTTTTGTATCATCTGAATTCATAAAACAAGATGTATAATTTGGGTCATAAGCTGTCATTACATCATTTTCTTTTGCGATTCTAAAGGATTCTCTTACCAGCTCTCGAGAGCTTGCAGAAAGGGATTGGACAACTCCTGTCGAATAAATAAGTTTAAGCCTTTTTATATTTTCTTCCGAGAAATCTTCTATAGATAATTTGGTCGCAGCAGTTTTTCTTTTGTAATACAGAACTTCTTTATTATCAAGGGTATGAGAAACAATGTACATCCCATTTTGCTCATCGTTAGTTTTAATTAAAGAAGTATCAATATTTTCTTTTTGCAAAGAAGAAATAATAAATTCACTAAAACCATCATTTCCGACTTTGGTTAAATACGTAACATTTCCACCCAAACGAGCAACTGCAACTGCTGTAGTTACAGTATCTCCACCAAAATATTTATTGAGAGTTGACGTATCTGCCAATGAACCATTTGCAGAAAGCTCAATCAAACATTCACCAATAATAGCAATATCTATTTTTTGTTCCATTCAGAAAAATCCTTAACTTCATTCAAGATTTCTTTAGTTCGTTTTGTTATCTCACGTGGTGTAAAACCTTGATAGAAATCTCTTCCGACCCCAACCGCAGTTGCACCGGCATTCAAGTATGAAACAACATCTGCTAATTTTATATTCCCCATTGGCATTAAATTCAAGAATGGCATTTGTCTTAAGATATTTTCTATATATTGAGCACCTCCCATTGCATGAGCAGGAAATATTTTTATCAATGGAATTCTTGATTTCCAAGCATTGTAAGCTTCATTTGCAGTTGTTGTTCCTGCAATAAATGGGATTCTTAAGTTTTTAGAAATCTTAACCAGATTCATGTGAAAAATCGGGGATGCAAAAAGTTTTGCTCCGTTTTGAAATGCATAATCGGCTTGTGTGGAAGTAATTATTCCTCCTGCACAAACTGTTGTATGTTTCGAAACTTCATTTATTGCACCATAAATTGAAGGATTTTCAACATTAATTTCTAAAACTTTTATTCCACCTTCAACCAGAGCCATTGCTATATCAATTGTTTCTTGAGCATCTTTGCATCTGATTATCGGATATATCTTTTCATTTGCTATTGTACTAATGTAATTTTCACTCATTTGTATGTATCCTTTTCCCTCATAATATTATATCATAAAGAAGTATTGTAGTAATTAAGTTAATAGGTGATTAAGTGACTAAGATTAAACAAGCTTTCACAGCTATTATTATCGCATTAATTTTTATTTTTGTCGCATTTGTAACATATAATCTTGCTGAACCAAAAGCTTATGATTTTATGACAAAGCATATTCTCACAAATAAATTGCCATTTGATAATTATAAAAAAACATACGGAAGTGATGATATTGTTCTTGTAGTAATTGATGCTAAAACCGTTGAAAAATATCGTTGGCCTTGGAAACGAGAAATGTACTGCAAAATATTTGAATATTTTCATTATGCAAAACCAAAAGTTATTGTGCACGACTCAATTTTGGTCACACTTGATAAAGATAATCCAAGTTCCGATAAAAAATATTTTACTACACTGAGTAAATTTAACAATCTTATTGAAGGTTTCATGCCAAGCTTTCAACCTTGGGAAAATCCAAATTTCGGAGCAAAATATGATAAAGATTTTACAAAATATCAAATAGAAGTTTTAGATAAAACATCAAAAAGACCTTTGTTATACGAAAGCATGATGTCATTTCCAAAACCATATATGGATTCTGTAAAACATGCAGGTTCCGTTTCTATGCTTCCTGGGAGTATTAATGGAAATTTAAATAGATATTCAGTTGATGAAATTTATCGAAATCACGAATACTTTTTGAAATATAATAACGGAATTTATCCGTCTTTAGCTTTAAAAACATTCTTAATTGCCAACAACTATCCAAAATCAATCGTTACAGATACTTCATTGGAATTTCCTGAATTAAAGTACAAAATAAAACTAAATAAAAACCAGTATCAATCAATATCACCAATTAAATTTTATAAACTAAACGGGACCTATTCACATAAAAATTATTCCGCAGTTGATGTAATGGATTCTTATGATGCATTAAAAAATGGGAAACAGCCACTATTAGCTCCGGAAATATTTAACAATAAAATTGTAATAGTAGGTGCAAATGTACCGGCAGGAACCGGTTTAAATGATAATAAAAACACTCCTGTTGCAATAATTCATGCCGGTGTAGATATTCAAGCGTGCGCAATTGATAATATTTTACACAATGACTTTTTAAAAATTATTCCTCAATGGGTAAATGTTTTTCTTACAATAATTGGCATGTTATTTGTTTATGGTTTCATTCGAGTTTCAACTCTTTATAAATCAATTACAAGCACTCTTTTAATTATTCTTGGATACTTAATTTTTGCAACAACTTATTTCTATTTTGGAATTGTAGTAAATGTTATAACTCCTATTGTTATGTTTATTTTGACAACAATTTTAGCTTATACTCATAAATTTGTACTTGAAAATAGAAGTAAAGAAAAAGTTAAATCTGCAATGGGTAAATATATGTCACAAGACGTTATGAAAAATGTTATTCGTAATATTGATAACCTTGGGCTTGGTGGTAAAAAATCGGTTGTAACAGTTTTATTTGCAGATATTCGTGGTTTTACTTCAATGAGTGAACAAATGTCTGCTCAGCAGGTTTCTGAAATTCTAAATGAATATTTCACAGAAATAGAACCTATAATTACTAAATATAACGGAGTTATTAATAAATTCATCGGTGACGCCGTAATGGCAATATTTGGAGAACCTATCCAAGACAAAAATCATGCCGGTAATGCTGTTAAATGTGCGTATGCAATGCTTCAAA
>CAZHEI010000094.1:0-5224 GCA_964531425.1 uncultured Vampirovibrio sp.
AGATGCAGTTAACTACATCGAAGCACACTCATAATTAGTGTAAAATTTTTAATTTAAGAGGGTGAGAATTGTTTATTTATTTTCGCCCTCTTATTTATTAAAAAGCGAATTTTTCTTCTGAGTTTATTTCAGAGTCTTTTGACAAGAGTTTGAAACAAGTTCAGAAAAATAGATTAAAAATTATCATTTATTAGAGGAAAATAAAATATGACAAAAAGAAGAGTAGTAATTACAGGCATGGGAGCGGTTACTCCGGTTGGTATCGGGGTTGATAAATTTTGGAACTCTCTTATTAACGGAAAAAGTGGTATTTCATTGATTGAAAACATTGATACAACTTTGCATACTGTTAAAATTGCAGGCGAAATCAAAAATGAAGATTTCAATCCTGAAGATTATATGACTTCAAAAGAAGCAAACAGAATGGACAGATATACTCAATTCGCTATGGTTGCAGCAGATGAAGCAATTGCGGATTCAGGTATCGATGAAGCTGATATTGACCCTTACAGAATTGGGGTTATTGTTAGTTCTGCAGCAGGTGGTTTTAAAACATTTGAAAGAAGCCACTTAGCAATGATTGAAAAAGGACCTACTAAATGTTCTCCATTTACAGTTCCTATGTTAATCGTTGATATGGCATCCGGTAGAATTTCAATGAAGCATGGCTATAAAGGAATTAATAAAGTTGTAGTTTCTGCTTGTGCAACAGGTTCTCATTCAGTTGGTGATTCTTTTAGAGCAATCCAATATGGAGAAGCTGATGTTATGGTTGCCGGTGGTTGTGAAGCTACAATTACTAATCTTGGTATTGGTGCATTTACAGCAGCAAGAACTCTTTCTAAGAGAAATGATGAACCGACTAAAGCATCAAGACCTTATGACAAAGATAGAGATGGTTTCGTAATGGGCGAAGGTGCAGGCGTTTTGGTTCTTGAAGAATATGAACATGCAAAAGCTCGTGGAGCTAAGATTTATGCTGAAATCGTAGGTTATGGACAAACAGCGGATGCTCATGATATGGTTGCTCCGGATCCTGAAGGAAAAGGTGCTTTAAAATCAATGGAATTAGCTCTTGCTGATGCAGGTTTGAAACCGGCAGAAATTGATTATATTAATCCTCACGGAACAAGTACAGGTTTAGGTGATGTTGCTGAGTCTCAAGCGATTGCAAAATTATTTGGAGATAAGGAACAAAATCCTAATTTGGCAGTTAGCTCAACTAAATCAATGCATGGTCACATGCTTGGTGCAACAGGGGCTGTAGAAGCTATTGTTTGCGTAAAATCAATTACTGATGGAAAAGTAGCTCCTACTATTAACCTTGATAATCAAGACGAACATGTTGCAAACTTAGATTATGTACCGCACAAAGCAAGAGATAAAAAAGTTCATGCAGCACTTTCAAACTCTTTCGGGTTTGGTGGTCATAACGCTACTTTGGTATTCAAAGAAATTTAGATTTTATTTAAATACATAAGCAGCAGTCTAAATTTATGTAGGCTGCTGTTTTTTATATTTTATAAAGCTTCTTGAAAATAATTCTTTAAATCTTATGATATTAATTAAGAAAGAGGAAAATCATGATTACAAGAAAATCCAGAGATGAAATAAAAAGAATGAGACATGCAGGACATATAGTAGCTCTTGTTCATAAAAAAATGAGAGAAGTTATTGAGCCGGGGATATCAACAAAAGAACTTGATGCAATTGCAATGCAAGTTATTAAAGAAAATAAAGCTATCCCAACATTTCTTGGTTATAATGGTTTTCCGGCATGCATTTGTACATCTATAAATGAAAAAGTAGTACATGGAATCCCTTCTGACAAAGAAATCCTAAAAGAAGGCGATATTATTGCGGTTGATGTCGGTGCAACGTATGGCGGTATGGTTGGTGACAGTGCTTGGTCTTATGCTGTCGGAAAAATTTCAGAAGAAAAACAAATTTTAATGAAAGCGACAGAAGAAGCTCTTTTTGCAGGAATTTCTAAAATGAGAGCAGGAAATGTTCTTGATGATATCTCAGGAGCTGTAGAAGATGTTGCAAACTCTTATAAAATGGGAATTGTTCGTCAATACGGCGGGCACGGAGTTGGACATTCAATGCATGAAGATCCGTTTTTATTTAATTATAGAGTTGGTGATAAAACCCCAATTAAGTCTGGTATGGTAATTGCAATTGAACCGATGTTGAATCTTGGTTGTGATGAAGTTTTTGTTGAAGATGATGATTGGGGAGTTATTACAAAAGACAGAAAACCGTCTGCGCATTTTGAACATACAGTTCTAGCAACAGACGGTGATCCAATTCTTATGACTACTTTGATGGATTAGAAGAAGCGTCTCCAGAAACCAGCCGGTCCATTTGTGAAACTAGCTTGTTCTACTGGGATGGTGAATGTATCTCCACCTTTAAGTTTATCTGAATCATAGTTGTGATTGCTTTCTGTATCCCAGCTTCTGTCTTCACGTTTTAGAACCAATTCTTCATTATTATCTAAGAAAACGTTTTCAGCAAGACTAAAATCTTTTTTAATATCTTCGATTCTAGGATCTGGGAAAAACATTCCTGTTTCTTTGATTGTAATCACATATCTCTTTTTATCATCTGATAATTTGATATCATAATATTCGTTATAACCGTTTATTTTTGCTTGTTCAACTTTTTCTTCCGGAGATAAATCTACAGATTCCAATTTGCCCATATCTCCGCCTCTGCGAGCAATTTCTTGCAATTTTTTGAATTGGCTGTTGTCCAATGTATTTTCATCAACCATATTTGGGAAAATGCATTTTATTAAGTTTTTGTTTTCTACTTGAATAGTAGCTTTTCTTGTTTCGTGACCTTTGCCTTGTGTAACATTTAGTGTGATTGTGTCAGTCATTCTCATATCTCCTCTTGTTTATTATGTATATATAAAGTATTTATCAAATAAAAAATTGCTTTTTTTGTTACAAATATTAAGATATGTAAACTTGAAAATATTTTTTTATTATTGTAAAATTGTTTATATTGTTAATAAAGAGGTAAAAATGGATCAAATTATTAAAGTTGCGTGGGAATTAAACGAAAATACAGATAATCGTTATAGATTAGTTTATGAAATCGCTGAACTTGCTAAAAAGTTGGTTGATGAAACTCAAATGAAAAAAGCCCGAGACGAATTCGGATTTGAAGAAGTTGTTGCAGAAAATTCTTATAAGAAAGAAAATCCTGTAGAACATGCTATTATGGTGAAAGCTTCTGAATCTGATGATACTGAGTTAGTGGGTTAGATTCTTAAATGTTTTGATAAAAGGGGCTTCGCCGAGGGCGAAGCCCCTTTTAAGTTTTGATTGTAAAACTTTGTTTACAATAGGGCAATTTCTGATATTTACATGACTTACAGAGAAAGGAAGGTCGAAATGATAAATAACAAATACAGTAAAAAACTTATGAATCTGAGATGGGGGTTGTAGTACTATGATAAAAGTAGCTAGTATGTTTTCAACCCTTGGGAATCCGGATTCTTTAGTCCCACTTCTTATTAAAGATACAACTTCAACAGCAGGTGTTACTGCAAGTTCTTTTATGACCGGAAAAGAAGAAGGAAATGACAGACTTATTGATGAAGTCGGAACTGAGGCGATTTGGCTTGGTGCAATACCATTTTTTAAATGGGGATATAATAAAACAGTATTTAAATCTTTGGGATTAGATTCCAAATTTGATGCAAGAAATTTAAATGATAAAAATATTCTGGAAAAAATTAAGAATTATGCCCCGACAGAAGAAATAAAAAAAGATATCGAAAAAATTTCTAAAAAAGAAAGTTTATTTAAAAAAGCTGCAACTACCAGATTTTTTGTTTCAACCGGATTAGCTGTAGCGACTTACATTGGTTTAACTAAGTTTAAACAAAATTATACTGATAAAAAAATCCGTAAAAATTTAATTGCAGAGTATCAATCAGAGCAAACTAAAAAACAAGAAAATGAACAAAATTCGAATTTATCAACCCCTTCTTTTAAAGGACTTGGTTCTGCTGTACAAAATTTAGCATTTAGTCCTGTTAAGAACATGTGGATATTAGATGGATGTATTACCGGAGAAAGATTAAAAGATTCAAGATCTAAACAAGAATTCATCGGATATGCTATCAAAGAATCTGCTATTTTATTCTTTATGTATTACGCCGGAGGAAAAATTCAAGATTTGTTGGCAAATTTTGCAGAAAAGAAATATAAAATGTCTATAGGACTTGATGCAAGAGTAATTGAAGACGGATTCTTGAAAAAGGCATTTGAAGACGGTTCTATTGAAAAAAGCATTAAAGAATTTACATCAGCCAATACTTCTAAAACGGATTTGTATGAATTTTTGCATAAAAATCCTGATAATTTGGTTGTGAAAACGGCTAAAATGTCTGACATAATTAAGATGTATAAGGAACCACAAGGATTCTTTAACAAAGCTAAAGTAACTGATAAAATTGATACCAGAGAGTATATCGACCTTAAGGACGTTGAGGGTGTAAAAGATAAACTTGAGAAACTTTATAATCAATATAAAGAGTCTTTGACAAAAGGAAAAACTACAGACGAGTTCTTTAGTAAAGTTAAAAAACTTAAACGTGCATCTATACTTACAAACATCGGTTCTTGTATGTTTGCGTTGGGTGTATGTATTCCTTGTGTAATGCTTTTAAACAGAATGGCATCAGACGACAATAAAGAATTTGAAACCAAAAAACGTATTAGAGAACAACTTGTAAAAGAAGGTGTAATTGCTTAAGATTTAGGTTTTGACGTAAAGTTTATGAGTTGTGATTTGTGAATCGAAAAATATGACCAAGTGAATAATTGGTTATATTTTCATTTGGAGTTGCTTTGTGTCATGGGCTTGCAAAAAATATATAAATACGATATAATAGAGGTGATAGGATATAACGTCGTTTAATATAAGGATTTTGTGTTGTCCAGAAGCAGAGAACAATTGAATAAAAATATACGTTTGACCCTTGTTAAAGGCTGTTCTGCGCAACATGGCGAGGAGAATTTGTCGCTAGATAAAATTTTAATCAAAACAGCCTCAAACCCTTGCCCTGACAGCATTATCGGGGGGGGGGGGGCTATATGTCACCCCTAGACAGGTCTTCTGTACTCCAGCTTTCTGAATGGGAAATTAAAAATGGAAAGTGGAAAATTTTTATATCCCCACCCCTTGAGGGCGGGGAAGAATT
>CAZHEI010000095.1:0-5202 GCA_964531425.1 uncultured Vampirovibrio sp.
TTCATTGCAACAATTGAGAGAATTGCATATCAAGAGCACTGTTAAAAAAGACTAAATTTTATAAATTTAAAATAAATAAAATGGCTTACTTAATCGAAAGTAAGCCTTTTTTAATAAAAGAAAAAGGAAATAATTATTATAAAAATTTAGTTATCTATGAATTTCCCCAATCAAATACAGAACTAATTGCATCATCAATCAAAGATTGGATTGATTGGATTTCTGTATTGATAGATTCTAATTCAGTAGATAAATTGTCCATATCAATATCTAAGTAATTTTCTTTTTCGCTGATTCTTTCTTTTTCAGCGTTATACCATGCAGTGATTTCTTCTCTTACATCAGAATCTGTTCTTGCTTGAACCAAACCTGCTGTTACAAAATATGTCAAAGAACCTCTTTCATCATATTCTCCAACATCGTTAACAGTTGCTAATTGGAAAGAACCACTCACAAGAGCATCAGAAATATAGTCATCATTCAAAGCCATATCCTTGTTGTATTCAGTTGTCCATCCGTTTGTTGCTGCTGCGGCAAAGATTGGATAATAGAAATCAATCAAAGATTGAACCTTATTTGTAGTTGTTTCACTATTGTTAACAGTAACTGATTTTCCGGTTTCTTCTCCTGTTAGAGTTTGTTTAGTGTGAGCATCATAAGAACTGGTTAAATTCTCTTCATCAATAACAGCTTGAAATTGTTCAGCTTTAAACCCAGGACAAAGAGCAGCAAGAATTTCTGCAATTTTTTCAGTAGAAAATGTAGTTCCGGCTCCATCTTTATTCATTACGGAATTACCCAGAACTGAAGTAATAGCTCTTGCATAGTCATCAGATAAAACGACTTGCCCTTTATAATCAGTCAAAATCATGGAATTATCACTTTTTAGTGCATACTTATCATTGTTAAAAATAGAAGTATAATTGCTACCATATCCCATTAAATAGTTGTAATTCATCTTATTATATTGTCCATTTGCATAATAAGAGATTTGTTTTGATTGCAATTTGCTATAATATTCCTGCGAAAGCTGTGTCATCTCACGAGTGAGTGCCATTTTTTCAATTGAATCAATTGAAATGCCGTATTCGCAATCAGCTTTACGAGCAGTCAATGTCAATAATCTAGCTTGTGAGCAGGCTAATCCCATTTTCTTGTGTCCTTTTTATTTCCTTTATTACTATATATATCGGCAATTTTCTCTGAAACTTTAGGAATTTTAAACATTTTTTTACAATTCTTTACAAATTTATGTGCGAGGAGGGTTCAAATGTAGGTTGGGGTTTCTACTCCAACAACTCTTCTCATAATGGGAAATTGAAAGTTGAAAATGGAAAATTGTTACAGAAGTTTTTCAAGAAAAAACCTGTAACCCCGATTCACTATTCACGAAGAAACTGGATTGCTTCACTTCGTTCGCAATGACGGGGCGCAAAACTACTAGTTGTGCGTCATTGCGAGGGCTTTAGCCCGTGGCAATCCACTCTCCGAAATGGAGAATTGAAAGTGGGAAATGGAAAATTGTTACAGAGTTTTATTGCCCCCTCACCCTAACCCTCTCCCGTAGGGCGAGGGAACATTGCTTGTAACCACTTGGTCACTTAATCACCTATTCACTTAGTCACTTTCCGTTAAAGCAACTGCAACGCTATACTCGGATTCTGGTTCGCCGTAGCCATCAATGTTGCGCTGGCTTGTTGGAGTATCTGCATTTTAATATATTCTGACGAAAGTTCTGCAATATCCGCATCTTGAATAGTCGAACGTGAAGATACAAGGTTGTCATAGGCAACAGCGATAGAATCCAGAGCTGATTCCAGACGATTTTGTACTGCACCAAATTCTACTTGTTTAGCATTAATTTTTTCTAAAATTGAATCTAATTCGCTGATATAATCAAATTTTGTTACCGTATTTTTACCAATACTTGCGAATCTATCAATATTTGCAATTACAAAACCTGTATCAAATTCTATTCTGCTGGATTTATCTGAGGTTATACCAACTTGAAGTGCAATTGAACCACTTGTAGCCCAATAAGAATTTACGATTTCATCCAGCGCAAATAATTGTTCAGAATCTGTATTAGAATATGTTGAACTTACTGATTTATTAATATTATTGAGTCCTAAAACAGCAATTGCGTTACTTGAATTTGAGGCAGACTCAGACAAAATCATATCACCCGCCGCTTTGATTTTAAACTTCCCATTTTCACAAGATACATTAAACCCAATTGCAGATAGATTATTTGAAAAATCATTAACCGTTTCACTTGCAGAAACAGTGATTGTTGCATAATCAGCACCGGATTTTTGTACCAATAGTACACCACTTGTGATACCTAAATCTGATAAATTTGTTGCTCTGTTGATTGTTGAAGTTGTATTGCTGATTAATGAATTTGAGTCAGTCATATCAAAACCATCACTAATTGAGTAAAAATTATTACCCAAATTTAATGCGCTTTTAAGACTGTCACTCATTCCTGAAATATATGTTGATTTTTTATTTGGGGTTAGAGTGATTTTTCCATCAGAAATCGTTGCTGAAATTCCGGATTTATTTAATTTCGAGATTAAATCTCCAACTGTATCAGCAGTTTTTATCGTAATAATTTGAGTCGTATCGTTATTCTTAATTGTAATATATGTTCTTGACGTGACTCCAAGATTTGCAAATGTTGAATCGGAAGTCATCAGAACATTTGAAGTTGTATATGTAGCATCTGTTGTTTTTGTAATATTTACAGTTTCAGTTTTTGTTGACGAAGAGGTTGTTGTTGTCCAAACTGTATTAGTCTTCGTAGTTGAAGATGTCGTTGTCGTCCAAATTGTGCTTGTTTTGGTTGAAGATGAAGTCGTAGTTGTATAAATGGTACTTGTCTGCGTTGTTGGAGTTGTTGTAGTTGCAGTTGTAGTAACCGTTGTATAAGAATTCACTACCGTAGAATTTGTACCATTTTCGAAGTTTAATGCATTTTGCAGTTCAGAAGACATTCCTGTAATATAATGAGGACCTTCACCAATGGTTACACAACCATTGGCAACATCCATAAAAACATAGTACTCTTCATCTCCAAGCTGGTTTTTTAGTTCCTCAAGCGTAGAAGATGATTCTACAGTTACAATTCGTGTTGTACCATCTCCGCATTTAATTGTTATGTAGCTGGTATCATGTACTCCTAGTTCATATAGACTTGTACTCAATGTTGCGGTAGTAGTTTCAACTATTGTTGTAGAACTATTAATATTAGTAGTTTGCATTGTAGGTTCTTTTAAAGCATAATGCTCTATCGAACCCTCTTTTACCCCATCCCAAGTGCGCCAAGAATAGTGTTCTTCGACCAAAGTTTGAATTTCTGAATCTGCGTATCCATAAACGTTATCATAACATTCTGTTGCATTATTCCATACACTAATAGGACAATTTCCTTCCTCAGGACTTAACATAGCACTTTGTAACGAAATACAGTAAGCCAAATTAAGATTTTCATCACAATATCCAAT
This sequence comes from uncultured Vampirovibrio sp., assembly GCA_964531425.1. Taxonomy (GTDB): domain Bacteria; phylum Cyanobacteriota; class Vampirovibrionia; order Gastranaerophilales; family Gastranaerophilaceae; genus CAG-196. The sequence goes on from CAZHEI010000095.1 coordinate 3,510, forward strand.
ACCCCACAGGGAAGAATTATTTAAGCAAGTATTTAATGTCACCTTTCCAGTATTTTGAAAACCAATAAAAGCCCCTGCAGTAGCATCGTTTCTAGCAGTAAAGCTACCTTTTACATAACAATTATTTAGTAAAAGGTTACTTGTGCTTAGAGCACCTCCGACCAGACCTCCGATTGTATATCCACCATTAATCACTCCTACAAATCCACATGAAACTATCTCAACTGAAGTATATTCAGACATACCCATATAATTGACATGTCCAACAAGTCCTCCTACAGTAGATGTATCAGTACTAGTTCCGAATGCATAAATGCCACCTTTAACGTAACAATTTTGAATTCGACCAGATTCCATATTTCCAACAAGTCCACCAATAAACCCTCCATCTTGTGAAGTTAAATAAACACTGGTTACAACACTTGAGATATGACTATTTGTAGCAAATCCTGCCAATGCACCAATAAAACCGCCGTCACTGCCGGATTCAGTAATAGTGCCTGTTAGTTCTAATCCTCTAACAGTTGCATTAGTTAAACGGTTAAAGAAACCCATCTCGTCGAATCCAAGATCCATATCGACCGCAATTGTGTGTCCTCCACCTAAAAATGTTCCTGAAAAGTCAACAATTCCGGTAAAATCTGTTGCAGAACAAAGATCTATATCAGCGCCTAAAATAAAAGTTTTACCAGCAAAAGTTTCGCCATTTTTACTTAATTCTTGCATATCTAAGATATCTTGAGAGCTTGTTATTAGGAAAGTATTACCACTTATTTCGTAAGAAGACATTACACCATCAATTACGTATGAACTTGGAGTTTGACCTGCAACTCCTTCATATATCTGTACGACTTGAACTAATCTGGAGCTACTTGTATACGTAATTTTATCAGTAGAAGTGGCAGTTGTTCCCACAGTAGATATAACTGTTTCTGTGGTAGTTTGAGAAGTGGTTGTAGTTACCCAGATGGTATTAGTTTGTGTTGTCGAAGATGTCGTAGTTGTCCAGATTGTATCCGTTTTAGTAGAAGACGATGTTGTAGTTGTCCAGACTGTGCTAGTGACTGTCTGAGAAGTCGTCGTGGTCGTCCAAATGGTTTTTGTTTGAACTTCTTGAACAGTTGTAACAGTGCCACTATTTGCGGTTACAGTCTCATAGCTAATTGTGCCGGAAGAAGTTTGTCCAGTTCCGGTTGTAACAATTGATGATACGGTGTTGTTTGTAATGCCTAATGATTGAATAACACCATTTGAAACAACATAATTATTACTTGAGGAAGATAGAGTTATACAGCTATCATCAATTGAGCCTTGAATATCATATTTGCCAAGTTCGTTAAACAAACCGCCAAGAGTAGTGGAAGAAGTAACCGTAATTTTTGCAACTAAATCTTGATATTTGTCATTGATTATTATTGTATCCGTACCGGAAGTTAAAACACCCAAATCAGCAAGGGTTGTTGCTTCTGTTGGAGCTTGTGATAAAGTGTAATAAATTTTTGAACCTAAGGCTTGTTCGGTTGAGGAGATATAATCTTCACTTTTTAGAGTTATTCCCAGAATATTTATTAGGTCACCGTTTACGTAATTACCATTAGTTGAGCTTATTTGTATAATTCCGTCGTTCATTGAAGAATCCAATCCATAGTTACTCAAAACATTGAAAATATCTTGGAGAGTATCTCCCTTTTCT
>CAZHEI010000096.1:0-5151 GCA_964531425.1 uncultured Vampirovibrio sp.
GATTCACTACTCACTATTCACGAAAAAACGTAACCACTTGGTCACTTGATCACCTGGTTACTTATTCACTTATTCACTTTCGAACATATTGTTTCGCCTTGTTCGCAATTTGAAACAAATAATAAATATTATGTATAATAAAAACCCATCTAAGCTTTTACTTTAGATGGGTTTTATTACTATATTTGTTATTACTTAGTGGTAACTTTTACTCCCATAGGATCAATTGCATAAGTTCCGCCGTTTTCTTTTAACTCGAAGTTAATAGGAACTGTAGCAGTTTTAGAACAAGCTTTTATTGTCCAAATTTCTTGCCATTTGTTACCAACTTTTTGTTCAGAAACCGCTGTATCAACAATTGCAAAATCTTTGCAATCAGGTGCAGCTACTCTATGTGCAAACATATAAGCTGTAAACAAAGTGTTTTCTTGTAATTTTGTATCCGCAATTGATTTCCCTGGTAAAGGTAAATTTGTGTCATAATTATACGCATAAACGGCTACTGTTACACCGGCTAAAGCCAATATTGAACATAGAGTTTTCTTAAACATAATTAAATCCTTTCTTAATTATTCCTTGCCGGAATATTATAGCATAATTATTTATTAGAATCCAGCATTTGCTTAATACCATCAACAGAACTCAAGATTCCTGTCGCTTCATAAGGCATGTAAACAACTTTATTATCCTTACCGCTGGTAATTTCCTTCATTGTTTCTAAATATTTCATAGCAATTAAATATTTGTCAGGTTGTCCCTTATCAGCTAATGCTCCGATAATTCTTTGAATTGCTTCTTTTTCCCCATCTGCTTCAAGAATACGAGCCTGTGCAACACCTTCTGCTCTTAAAATATTAGCTTGTTTGTTACCTTCAGCTCTATTAATAGCGGCTTCTTTTTCGCCTTCAGCCTTAAGTACAGCCGATTTTTTCAATCCTTCTGCTTCAAGAATTGCCGCACGTCTATCACGTTCAGCTTTCATTTGTTTTTCCATTGCAGATTGAATATCTGAAGGAGGAATGATGTCTTGCAATTCAACTCTGTTGACTTTTACACCCCATTTATTAGTAGCTTCATCCAAAATAGCTCTTAATTCATGGTTAATTTTATCTCTTGAAACTAAGGATTCATCCAAATCAAGCTGACCAACAAGGTTTCTCAAGTTTGTTTGAGTCAATTTTTCAATCGCATCCGGCAAATTTTGGATTTCGTAAACAGCTGATTTTGGCTCAATAATTTGGAAATATAAAAGAGCATTAATACTAATTGAAACATTATCTTTTGTAATTACGTTTTGTCTTGGAAAATCATATACAGCTTCTCTTAAATCTATTTTTGTTCTTTTTTGAACAACAGAATAAGTCATTCCGTCGAACCCTTTTTGAGTAACTTTCCAATCAATCGCACGAGGCGCCTCAAGAATAGGTATAATAAAATTGAATCCTGGTTCAAGAACTCTGTCATAACGTCCTAATCTTTCAACAACAACAGCTTCTGCTTGCTGTACAATAATTACACCTTTTGCCACATAAACTATTGCTAAAACAATTAAAAATAAAGAAAACGAAAACGAAAACATAAAAACTCTCCTCTAAATCTTCTCAACGTACATTACAATACTGTCATTTCTTACAATTTTAACTTCGCTATTTGGCGGTATAACAGAGCAATCTTCACTTCTTGCTTCCCATCTTTCACCATAAATTGTAATAACACCTGAACTTTCTGTAATTTCAGTCTCAGCTTTTGCAATTTGACCAATATATTTGCTGTTTAGTCCGGTTTCTTTTGACTTACAAAAACACTTTTTCAAAACAGGTCTTAAGAATGCAAATGATACAAAAGACAAAACCACAAATACAATAACTAAAGTGTATGGATTTTTTACAAACACAGATATTCCTGATGTTAGGAATGCTGCTATAGCGAAATTCAAAAAGAACATACTTGGAGTAAACATTTCTAATATTAGAAATGCAATACCCACAATTCCCAACAATTCCCATAAATGCATAATACTCTCCTTTCCTAATCTACCTCTCCCTACGGGAGAGACCCTAAAGAGGTGAGGTCTGGGTGAGGGGGCAAACCTTTACTCCCCAATAAGTGCATTAATATCTGCAACCATTTGTTCTGGGTCAAAACCATGAACCTTAGCGCCTGCTTCAAGGTTTTCAAATCTTGCAGCTGCACAACCTAAACAACCCATTCCGTATTTTTGAAATACTTGTACTGCTTCAGGGTGTGCTTGTACGATTTCCAAAATTCCCATATCTTTTGTTACTTTTGCCATTTTTTTTAACCTTTCTATATCCCTTGACTTATTTATAAATAACCTTAAACAGATTATATCACATAAGAATGAGGTTTGAAACATGCAATTTATCAAAAACTTTTTTAATCATGACAAAACAATTATAGGATTAAGCGGATTAAGAAAACGAGAGGAATATGTAAAAATTGTTATTCCTGAAAGTTATAAAAAAGCTTTTATTCAGAATACTGAGCAAAATTACTTACTTATTTAATTCCCAATAAACGTAAAAAGAAATTTCTTTTTTTAGGTTTAGTATTTTCTAATTCTAATTGTGGCTGTGGTTGTTGATTCGGACTAATAGTTTTATTAAATTCATCCACTTCGGCAAGAATAGAATCTCTTTTGTCTTGAGATGCTTCAAGAGCAAGTTTTTCTTTCTCATGATGTTTTAATATTTTTTTGTAATCAAATTTATCCAAATTTTCGAGTAAAGATTCTTTTGTATAATGATCATTCGGCAATACAATAGATTCCCATTTGTCATCAACACTTGCCATAATAATCGGAATTGGTTTTAATTTACTTGAAACAACTAAATCTTTCCCTTTTTTTGATAAATAAGTAGCATATTCTCTTATTGAAGAATTTTTAACGACACGGTCCAGAACATCAACATCCCATTCTTGAGGCTTGTAAATTTTCAATTGCTTAAATTGCGGATTATTATTTGTTGTAATTGGTTGTATGCGCATATTATATTCTCCTTAACGTAAAAATTATAACATAAAAGGAGAATGTGGAAATGTGGAAAAATTTTAAATTTTCCGCAAACTCAATGAGTGTAAATATATAAAAATGTTAAATATTATTAAATTCCTTCTCTAAAAAAGCAATTTTTTAATTAAATTTTACTTTATATATTTGGGTAGGATTGAATACAAAAAATGTCTATAACAGGTTTAAATTTAATATTTAGAAATTCCGTCAAAACTCTGCGTACATCGGGGTTAAAGAATGGAACAAAAGAAATATTCAAAGGGGTTCGACAAGAAGGAGGGAAAGCCTCTGAAATCCTCTGTGGTGTTGGATTTGCAACCGGATGTATTACCCCAGGGACAATTATAACTGCACCTTTATTTGGATACACAGGAGCTGTTCTTGGGCATGTTGTTAGTCTTGGTGCAAAAGAGAGCATTAAATTGGCTCAAAAAGGGATAAGTATATTTAAATAAAAAAGAAGGTCAACTCTTTCAAGTCAACCTTCTCAAGTTTATTAACTGTTATTATAAACTCAATTATTCAATAATTTTGTCTACAACACCAGCACCAACTGTTCTACCACCTTCACGGATAGCGAATCTCATACCTTCTTCGATAGCTACTGGGTTGATAAGTTCAACTTCCATAACTACGTTATCACCAGGCATTACCATTTCGCCGTCGAATTTGATTGAACCAGTAACGTCAGTTGTTCTGATATAGAATTGTGGTCTGTAACCAGGGAAGAATGGAGTGTGACGTCCACCTTCATCTTTTGTTAGAACGTAAACGTTAGCAGTGAATTTAGTGTGTGGGTGGATTGAACCAGGTTTACAAAGAACTTGACCTCTTTGAATTTCAGTTTTATCAACACCACGTAACAAAGCACCAATGTTGTCACCAGCTTGACCTTGGTCAAGTGATTTTCTGAACATTTCAACACCAGTTACTGTAGTTTTCTTAGTTTCGCCTAAACCAACTAATTCAACTTCATCACCAACTTTAACGATACCACGTTCTACTCTACCAGTAGCAACTGTACCACGACCTGTGATAGAGAATACGTCTTCAACTGGCATCAAGAATGGTTTGTCTAAGTCACGTTCTGGAGTTGGGAAGTATGTATCAACTGCATCCATCAATTCCCAAATCTTGTCAACCCATTTATCTTCGCCACGAGCAATGTTTGGATTAGCTTGAGCAGCTTCCAAAGCTTTAAGAGCTGAACCGTGGATGAATGGAATGTTGTCACCATCGAATTCGTATGAAGAAAGAAGTTCTCTAACTTCCATTTCAACTAATTCTAATAATTCAGGATCGTCAACCATATCACATTTGTTCAAGAATACAACTAGGTTAGGAACACCAACTTGTCTTGCAAGCAAGATGTGTTCACGAGTTTGAGGCATTGCACCGTCAGTAGCAGCAACTACAAGAATAGCACCGTCCATTTGAGCAGCACCTGTAATCATGTTTTTAACATAGTCAGCGTGACCTGGGCAGTCTACGTGTGCATAGTGTCTAGCATCTGTTTCATATTCTACGTGAGCAGTAGAGATGGTTATACCTCTTGCTTTTTCTTCTGGAGCTGCGTCAATTTCATCAAATTTTTTCAAAGCAGCTTTACCTTGAGCAGCTAAACAAGCTGTAATAGCTGCAGTTAATGTTGTTTTACCGTGGTCAACATGGCCTACTGTACCAATGTTAACGTGTGGTTTCGTACGTTCATACTTTTCACGTGCCATGAGATTAATCTCCTTCTTTGATTAAATATACTACGTTAACTTACTAGTTATACATTTTATTTTAGTATCTCAAGAAATATTGTCAATCCATGTCGAAATGGAAGCATGTTTACTCAAAGAAAAATATTGCATAAAAAAAAGCCCTCGTAAGGGCTGTTGGAATTAAGAATAGCTGGAAGTATGAAAAAGATTTAATAATTATATTTAACTCTAATATTAATGGTTATGCTATCCCATAAGTGGCTAGTTTGTTTTGGCAATATTACATAATATTTATTATTTGTTTCAAATTGCGAGCAAATCGAAACAATATATTCGAAAGTAAATAAGTGACTAGGTGATCAAGTGACCAAGTGGTTACGTTTTTTCGTGAATAGTGAGTAGTGAATC
>CAZHEI010000097.1:0-5143 GCA_964531425.1 uncultured Vampirovibrio sp.
TGAGACAAGTTTATGCGTATCCGAATGGTATTTACGGATACAACAATTATGTTGGTACAAGAGCTGATTCTGTTTACTCATCAGAAGGTTTTGGTGTATGCAGAGATAGCAAAAATATGTTAAGCCAACAAACAATGGGAACTACAGTTGCGACTGATGGTTCAATTACGGGTGCTGCTTCCAATATTCCTTGCTTAAATGATATGGGAAGTCATAACGGCATACCGATTATTCGTGATGAAAACAGAATGGATGGCGCTGGTTGTCCTATCCAAATGGGAACAGCAAATTCAATCAAAGCTGTTAAAAAGATATTGGTACCATTTGACTTATCTCCGTTTGCAAACTTAACAGGAGCAGCAGCTCCTGCACAATTGCAAATGTTCCCAGATGTACCAAACGGTTACTGGGCTTCTTGTCCAATTGATAAGTTAGCAACGAATGACGTTGTTGTAGGTTATCCGGATAGAATGTTTAAACCATCAAGAAATATTTCCAGAGCAGAATTCGCAACAATGTTAGTTAAAGGTTTTGACCAAAACATGTATTCTTGTGCACCTGAAAAGTTATTCTCAGATGTTCCTACAAATCATTGGGCAAGTTCTGCAATTACAGTTGCTGTACACCAAAACTTGTTAAAAGGTTATCCGAATGGAACATTTATGCCTAACCACAATGTAACAAGAGCAGAAGCACTTTGCGCATTGGCAAAAGGTGTAAAATGTCCTGAAGTAGATAAATGTAGAGCTCAAGAAATTTTATCCCAATACTGTGATGGTAACACTGTTCCTGAATGGGCACAAATTCCAATTGCAACAGCTTTAGAAAAAGGTGCATTGAATGATTCACCGAATCCAAAAACAATTGCACCGTTTAAAGATGCAACTCGTGCAGACATTGCTTCTATGTTACAGAACATAAGAGTTAATGCAGGAATAGACAAGAATCCGGTAACTGCAAACAATGATTGTCCAATGTGTCCGGTTGATAAAAAAGCTTTTGTTGAAAATGAAGAATTGGTTAAAATCCCGACATTACAGTTAGAATTCAAAGACCAAGTTACAGCTAAATCTTCTCACGTAGGACAAAAATTTGCTGCAAAAACTCTTGAAGACGTAACAATTGACGGTCATTTATTCCCTTGTGGTTCAAATGTTCACGGTAAAGTTGTTGAAGTAATAAGACCTTCAGGTTGTCAAAAAGGTGCTTTAAAACTTGCGTTTACAGATATTGAAAACTGTGGTTGTAAAGCAACATTACCAAGACAAATCTTAACTGCACAAATTGATAAGTCTAATACTCCAAATATTGTATCAAGACTTGTTACAGCTCCATTTACTTGGGCAGGTTCAATCGTTGGTATTGTAGGTAGAACTACAGGTGGTATGTTGACTTCATTGGGTAATGCCGTTGAAGACGTATCAACAGGTACAGGTATTGCATTAGGAGAAGTTTTCCAAGGACAATTGCCTGCTGCGGGTAGAAGTACTTATGATGTAGTAAAAGATACAATTAAGGCTCCTATTGACCTTACAAGAACAGCATTGTCAGGTACAATGGGCTTGTTCCAAACAACAGGGGACGAGGTCGCTTACCTTGTAGATGCTAAAGGATTTAAAATCTCAGCTATTAATCCAAAAGAACACGTAACTATCGCGTTTGGTTGCAGCGGAGAATAAGCATTAGCTAACAGTAATTTCTTCGCTCATTGAAAAATAAGCTCTGGCAGTAGTTTTTGCGGAGCTTATTTTTTTTATTTTAGATTTCTCCGCAAATTCTTTATGTAAATATTTTTTACAATTTTAATGACAATTTGACAAGATTAATATATGATTAACATAGAAATTTTGAAGGGAAAAGGAGTAGCTCTCGTGTTAAGTAAGAAGATTGAAAAAGTTTATCCGGCACAAAGTGCGTTTTCAAGTGAAGAGGATGCTTTTACAGCATTATCAACTTCAGCTTTGTTAGCAAAGAGTTCAGTTCCTTATTCTCATAGAAGGGTTGCAGACAATTACGTTATTATAAAGCGAATTTACAGATTTCAGGCTGTTCAAAGCAGAATTACTAATTCAGAAAAACAATTGTTACAAAAATATGATTTTAATACTCTTGAATTTTCAACAATTAAGCAAATTAATGAAGAGTTGTCTTATTTAAAGAAATGGTCAACTTCATCAAATGAAATGTTGAGAAAAGATGCGGATGCTCTTCTTCAAATCAGATGTAAAGAACTTAAATACATTGTAGCAAGCCGTTATTCATCAATAACAGATGAAATTCATAATGGTTATAAAGCTCTTGAAAGATATTTTGAAGAAATTTCTAAATTTTATTCTCCTGTTATCTAGCAAAAAAAATTTTTTAGGTGTTTTTATGTGAATAAGAAGGTTCAATATGCAAATTTCACATACAAGCATTAATACAAATTATCCCGTTAGAAGTTCCGTGAGCAGAACTTCATTTGGTCATGGTGCATTTTGGAATAGTGATTATTCTGCTAAAGATAAACTAACTGTAGCCGGAACAACGGCATTAGGGGTATTTTCAAGCCTTGCAATTCTAGCAAAAACCCAAGGTCATTCTTTAAAACCTAAAGAGTTTGGTAAGTATTTGAAAAATGTGGATTTTTTGCTTAAAGAAATTATTGCAATGGGACTGGGTACATGCCTAGGTGGTCTGGCTGGCGGTTATATAATTGATAAAAATTCGGAAAATAGAAAAGCAAAAAGACGAGAAGCTGTAATGCAAATCGGCAATATTTCAATTCCAATTGCAACTGTAGCCGCTACAAATTCTTTAATTGACAAGATTGGATTAAAAAATAAAACAACAAAAAATATAGTTTCTTCTGTTGGTTCATTAGGTGCAATTTTAGCAGGCGTTTATCTTGCAAACTTTGTAATGAATAAAGTGTCTAATGCGATATTCCATAATAAGACAGAAGAACGAGCTGTTAAAACAACAGACTTGTCCCCTCACTTAGATGATGTGCTTGCTTCGGCTAAATACATAGCTCCTGAATCAACATTAGTTCACAATATTTCAAGAATAGTTCCTTTTGCGTTAATGGTAGCCGGTAATGAAATCGGAAATAAGAAAGTCGGAGATTAATTTTAATATAAATCATAAAAAAGGAGCAATTCTGCTCCTTATAATATAAACACTAAAAAACAACCTGTAAAAAAGACGAGAACACTGGATTCTCGTCTTTTATCATATCTATACAAGTCCTAACGCTTTTCTATACCAAGAGAAGGACTCCAACTCAGAACCATTAAATGTGGTTTTTATCTGTTGTTTTTTTAAATAGTTTTCAAATTCATCATTAAAAGTAGGCTTAACTGCTTTTTTTGTTTCAGTTGCGGTCACGTTCATTTCCGTTTCCTCCTATATCGTTATATGTAACACACTTATTATATATGAAAACACCTTTCGGTGGGTTGTTCAGTTAATCTACACTTGTTGCAGTTATTTTATCATAAAAAATAACTCTTCGCAACGGATATGTAACGAATTGTTATGGATTTTGAGAAAAATCATTCTTGAGAATTATTACTAAATAATTCTATTGGACGAGAGATTGATTTGAGGCTCTGTTTATAGTATCGTAAATTAGTAATAGCTTATTAGGAGTATTGGATATGTATAATGTTGCGATTATTGGTGCCGGTCCAGCTGGTATTTTTACAGCGCTTGAAATTACTAAACTTCGTCCGGAGTGGAAAGTAGTTTTAATTGAAAAAGGACAAAAGATTGAAAAAAGGATTTGTCCTATAAGAAACGGTTCTCCAAAATGTGTGAATTGCAAACGTTGTGGTTTGCTTTGTGGCTGGGGTGGTGCCGGTGCATTTTCTGATGGTAAACTTACTCTTACTCCTGATGTAGGCGGTCATTTGGTTGACTATATGTCAAGAGAAAAAGTTGAAGAATATATAAAATATGCTGATGACATGTATCTTGAGCATGGCGCAACTGATGAAGTTTTTGGAACAGACATTGAAACTTTCCGTGAAATAGAAAGACAAGCTGCGTTAGCAGAATTAAAACTTGTTCATTCTCCTGTAAGGCATTTAGGAACTGAAAGAAGTTTGCATGTTTTAAAACACATGCAAGATTATCTTGATGATAAAATTACTATTTTAAATAATGTTGCAGCAAAAAGTCTTATTGTTGAATGTGAGCAAGTAAAAGGAATTGTTCTTGATAATGGAGATGTAATCAATGCTGAATACACTATTATAGCTCCAGGGCGTGAAGGTGCGGACTGGTTGACTCAAGAATTTGCAAAAAATAAAATTGGTATGGTTAATAATGCCGTTGATGTCGGGGTTAGGGTAGAACTTCCTGCGCCTGTTTTTGCACCACTTACAGACAAACTATACGAATCTAAACTAGTGTATCATTCTCCAACATTTGGTGATGAAGTCAGAACTTTTTGTATGAATCCAAACGGTGAAGTTGTACAAGAAAATTATAACGGGATTTCAACTGTTAACGGTCATAGTTATGCAAATATTAAAACAAAAAATACAAACTTTGCTCTTCTTGTTAGCAAAAAGTTTACAGAACCGTTTAAAGAGCCAATTGCTTATGGTCAACATATTGCTAGCCTAGCAAATATGCTTGCTGGAGGAATTCTTGTTCAAAGATTCGGCGACTTGTTGGAAGGAAGACGTTCAACACCAGACAGAATCAAGGCTAGTATTATTGAACCGACTCTAACCTGTGCTACTCCGGGGGATTTGAGTCTTGTAATTCCTTATAGACAAATGAAATCTATCATTGAAATGCTGTTTGCGCTGGATAAAATTGCTCCAGGTACTGCTTCAAGATATACTCTTCTTTATGGTATAGAAGTTAAGTTCTATTCAGCAAGAGTTAAATTGACAAACGAACTTGAAACAGAAGGTGTTAAGAATTTGTTTACAATCGGAGATGGTGCCGGTGTAACAAGAGGTTTGATACAAGCTTCTGCTTCAGGAGTTTATGTTGCTCAAACAATCGCAGCTAGAGGGTAATAAATTCTCTAAAAAGTGAAAATGAGTTGAATGGTTGAAAAGGTGAAAGGTTGAAAGGTCTATTACAGAGTTTTCAAGAAAAAACCTGTAACCCCGATTCACTATTCACGAAGAAACTGGATTGC
>CAZHEI010000098.1:0-5094 GCA_964531425.1 uncultured Vampirovibrio sp.
TTTTATTAAAGTAAAATGTAACTAATTACTTGACATGTACAGCAATGACGCATCGCTAGTAGTTTTACGCCCTGTCATTGCGAGCGAAGTGAAGCAATCCATTTTGAAGTGGATAACCGGCTGGTTCCCCGAACTACGTTCGAGGATGACGATAAACCGGAATTCCGACTACCAGCTTATTGTCATTTTCAAGCCGAAGGCTTGGAAATCCAGCCTTTTTTATCTTAAAAAACTTCTGTAACAATTTTCCACTTTCCATTTTCAATTTTCAATTTGGAAGAGTGGATTGCCACGGGGGTAAATATTTCCAGCAAGGAAGGTCTGGCAGAGCCAGACCTTCTGTTTTAAAGCTTTTGTTGGATATTCAAATTAACCATTACAAGTAGCTTCTAAAATGCCTTGTTTGTAGTGAAGACTCAAAATATCTTGTTCTTCACCATCATCAGTTCTTATGTATTCGTAATAGGAATCCGGTTTCATATCCTTAGTAAGAAAGAGTGATTTGTATTCTCCATCTTTTTCGTAGCAAACATTGATATCGGAATCAGGATAATATGACGTAGTTTTCGTTTCATCTTCTCCGATTTTTTCAGTTATTATTTGAGTTCCATTTTTTGTAAATTCAATTTCTTTTGTTGAAGAAACAAGTTTTTCAACAGAACCATCCGGAGTAAAGTATACAGTTCCATCTGGAATTGTGATTGATTCAACTGCACCATTAGAGAAGAATGTTTTTTCTCCGTCAAAGTCAGGTGATATACCTTCTACATCACATTTTTCAGCAGGAACTAAATCTGCATCATTGAGCGGTTCTCTGCCCAACAAATTAGGAATTACAACGTTTGTATTTTTATTAAAAGAAATCAATCCACCATTATAAAAATCCGCATGTGTACTTAATTCTTTGTTCTGAACTTCTTTGTATTCATTAAAATCAACAAATTTAAAGTCTTTGGTCATTTTTGCATAAGAATGTTTTTTCCCGTCTTGTGAATCTTTTGACCAATAGTATTCATTATTTTTATACGAATAAGAAAATTCTTCAGTATTTCCATTTTCTTTTTTTATGTATTTTGCTACTTCACTCAATTCTCCATTGTCATAATATGAAGAAAATTCCATTTCTCCGGTTTCAGGAGAGTAAGAGTGAACAGTCATGCTTGTATAATTACCGTCTTCTATATTGTTATATTGTTTTTTAATAACATTACCTGTTTCTTTATCAGTTGTTACGATTGAATCAAAAAATCTGATATCATCTTCATTTGGATTATAAACAGTTTTTGTTTTATCATCTTCACTTACTATAGAATAAAGTTTTCCTTCTGAGGTATAAATTCTTTCGCCTTCTATAGAATGAGTATAATTTGGTTCAACAACAATAGCTTCCAAAGGTTTAATATCAAACTTCTTTGCCATTTGAATTGCTGCAATACCATAGCTTGCTACAGCATTTATTTCATTTTGTTCCGGTAATGGAGTTGAAACAAAGTTATCACTTTCATTTGCTTTAAAAGAAGGTCTTGTAACTACTTTTACTCCATTAACTGCATTAATCTGACTTATCATAACTTCCTCCGTTATACAATACACACCTATATTAAACCACAAAAAACTATTTTTTTGCTCAATGTAAATTTATTTATTGTATAATTGTTACAAATAGAGAGGATATAAATATGCAAGTTTCATTGAATTGGTTAAACGAATTAGTTGATTTAAGCGGAATTGAAGTCGAACGAATAGCTCATGAACTTACTATGAGCGGACTTGAAGTTGAAGAAATAGAAGAAGTTAAACCTAAGTTTACAAATATAATTACAGCAAAGATTGAGAAAATCGATAACCATCCAAACTCAGACAGATTACATCTTGTAACGGTTAATACTGGTAGCGCCCTAAAAACAGTAGTTTGTGGGGCTCAAAATATTAAGGAAGGACAAGTTATTCCTTATGCTTCAGTAGGCAGTAAGGTTTTAGATAGAAAAACAGGTGAACAATTTGAATTAACTCCTGCCGTAATAAGAGGAGTTGAATCACAAGGAATGCTTTGTTCTGATGACGAATTGGGAGTTAATGATAGAAATTATCAAGAAGAAGACGGAATTCTTATTCTTAATAGACTATTTCCTAACGTTGGCTTAGGTCTTAATGTTGAAGATGTTTTAGGTTTTGATAAAGATTTTATTCTACATACTGCACCAACTGCAAACAGAGGTGATCAAATGTCAGTTATTGGAATAGCAAGAGAATTATCTGCGCTGTTCAATAGATCTATGAAATTTGAATATGCTTCAAGAGATTGCCAAAAAGCAGATTTTGAAGTTGAAATTAAAGATGAAACAGTTTGTAAATATTATTCAATTGGGGTTTTAAAAGATATCACAATAAAACAATCTCCTGAATGGATGCAAAAAAGAATTATTTCTTCCGGCATGAGACCAATTAATAATGTTGTTGACATCACAAACTATGTACTTTTAGAGTATGGAACTCCGCTTCATGCATTTGATTATGATAAATTAAACGGTTATTTATGCGTAAGAAGAGCTGAAAATGGAGAAAAATTAGTTACATTAGATGAAACAGAAAGAACTTTAACAACAGATTCTGTTCTAATTGCTACTAAAGAACATCCGGTTTGTTTAGGAGGCGTTTTTGGCGGAGCTAATTCTGAAATAGATGATAATACTAAAAATATTGCATTAGAAGGAGCTTATTTCTATCCTGCAACAACGAGAAGAAGCGGAAGAAGTGTCGGTTATCGCTCTGATGCTTCTGCAAGATTTGAGCGTGGAGTAGATATTGAAGCAGTTAAATCAGGATTATTAAGAGCTGTTGAACTTCTTGAAAAATATGCAGATGCTAAATTTGAAGGTTTAGTTGAAACTGGTGTTAATAAACTGGAACCAATCGAAATAACCTTAAGATATGCTCAAATAAAACGATTATTAGGATGTGAAATTGAAGCTGATAAGTGTCTTTCTATTCTAGAAAATTTAGGATTTGAAATCCTTGGTAAAAATGAAATGGCTTGTAAGGTTCGAGTTCCTTCATTTAGAGCTGATGATGTTACAAGAGAATGCGACTTAATTGAAGAGATTTCAAGAATAAATGGGTATGACAAAATTACTCCAACCTTACCTAACAAAACAAATCCTGCTGAAATATCTTTAGCAGAAAGAGTTATTAAAAGAGTTCATGAGTTGATGCTGGCTTGTGGATTGAATGAAATGCAAACATCTTCTCTTATTGGAGAACCTTTATTAAAACAATTTAATATGAACTATGACAAAGAAAATGCTATATTTGTTGAAAATCCTGCATCAGAAGAATTTGCAATGCTACGTCAAACAATGGCTGCAAGTTTATTAAATTGTGTGAAATATAATTATGATAACGGACAAAAAGATTTTTGGGGTTACGAAATTGGTAGAACATACTTAAAAGTTGCAGAAACTGATGAAAAGAATTCCGGTGTTAAAGAAACTCAAACCTTGGCTGGTGTTATTACCGGAAATGTACAAAAATCATTATGGCAATCTACCGGAGAAGTTGATTTTTACACAGTAAAAGGAATTGTTGATAAAGTTTTAGAAGAATTTGGATTAACAAGAAGAATTAAATTTGCACTGTTAGCGGATTCTCCTCTTGCAGAATCTCACAAATCTCTTCATCCATATAAAACAGCAGTTTTGACAATGCTTGGTAAAAAACCTGAAATTATTGGTTATTATGGTGAAATTCACCCTGAATTAAGAACAAAATTAAAACTTAATCAATCAGCATTTTTATTCAAACTTGATTTGGATATGCTTATTGCAGGGGTAAATGAATCAGTTCCACGTTACAAAAAATTACCGCAATATCCGGAAGTACAAAGAGATTTAGCAGTGATTTTACCTAAAACTACAACTTGGGATGAATTGGAAAAAGTTGTTAAAAAAGGCATTGATAATAAACTATTCAAAGGCTGTGAAGTTTTTGACGTTTATGAAGGTGAACATGTTTCAGAAGGGTTTAAATCAATTGCATTCAGAGTAAGAATGCAAGATTCAAATGCAACTCTAACTGATGAATCTATTGAAACACAAATGGCAAACTTGAGAGTAACTCTTAAAAAAGCATTGCCGGATTTGAGTTTTAGAGAGTAGGGGTTAGAATTTAAGTAAAAAAATAAAAGGTTGAGATTTTTATCTCAACCTTTTTATTTATAAATACTATTTTACACTCTAAAAATAGTTTGTTCTCTGTCTGGACCGACTGAAATTATTCCGATAGGAGCTCCAATTAAATCTTCTACTTTTGCAATATATTTCTTTGCGTTTTCAGGTAAATCATCATAGTTGCGAATTTCTGAAATGTCAGTTTTCCAACCTTCAACCGTTTCATAAATTGGTTCCAAATACTTATGAATGAATACATCCGTTGGATATGATGTATAAACTTTGTCATTTCTGCAATCTTTATATGCTACACAAATTTTTATCTCATCAAAAGTATCAAAAACATCAATTTTTGTCAGTGCGACATTTGTAATACCACCAACAAGAACTGCATATTTCATAATAACAGCATCAAACCAGCCACAACGTCTTGGACGACCTGTTGTTACTCCAAATTCATGCCCAATGTCTTGGATTTTTTTCCCAACTTCATCTGTTAATTCTGTAACAAACGGTCCTTCTCCAACTCTTGTAACATAAGCTTTTGAAACACCAACCACTTCTTGAATCATAGTAGGACCATAACCGCTACCGGTAGCAGCCCCACCTCCAATAGGATTAGAACTCGTAACAAACGGATATGTTCCATAATCTATATCAAGCATAACTCCTTGAGCACCTTCAAACAGAACAGTTTTGTCTTTGTGTCTGTTCAATAAATCTTGCCATTCAAAACACACATAAGGTTTAAATAATTCTGCATATTTTTCACATAAAGAAATTATGCAGTCTTTTGTGTATTTTTCAATTCCATAAACTTTTTCCAATGTTTTATTTTTAATTGGAAGAATCATATCAATTTTTTCGTTCAAAGCTTCAAATGAATACAAATCTTGAATCTTAAAAGCAATTCTTGCCATTTTATCTG
>CAZHEI010000099.1:0-4970 GCA_964531425.1 uncultured Vampirovibrio sp.
TTGGCTCCTCTTAATATGAATTCAACTCCGCTAAATGTATTATTTGACGGGGTAACAATCTTTTTTAACATATCCTTTTTTATCCTTTCCTGTATCTGTCTGCCGTAATATATATATCGGCATTTTTTTGAAAAACTTTAGGATTTTTAAAAGAATATTTACAAAGTGTTACATTTTAGAGGATGCAGAAAAACCCAAAAATTGACAAATTTTTGAGGTTTTTCAAATCCGACTTTCGGTGTGTGAACATCAGGTTGTGTGCGGGATAGCACACAACCTGATGTAAAACCGTTCCCAAGAGTTTGCAGGAAAAATTTTAATTTTTCCGCAAACTCTTTAAACTTTTTTTATAAACTTCATTTTTGCTAAAATTGTACAAGGTTGATAAAATTACAGATATTTCTTTGTCTTTGAATCCTTTGGCTTTTAGTGCCTGAATTTTTGATTCCATGTCAAAATTGTCTGCATTATTATTGGCATAAACCATGCAAACAATTTCTCCCTTAATGCCTTCATCATAATGCTCTAAAACTGAGGAGATACTATTTACAACAATTTCTTCAAACAACTTAGAAAGTTCTCTTCCCAGTGCAATTTTTACATCTCCACGTACAGATTGAATTGTTTTTAATGTTTTTAAAATTCGTTCAGGAGATTCATAGAATACAAAATTTGTATTAGCATATTTTCTAGAGATTTCTTCAATTTGTTTTTCTCCACGAGGAATAAATCCTATGAAAGTAAACTCTTCACCTTCTCTTGGAATTTCAGATAAAAAAGTAGTTACCGCACAAGCTCCTGGAAGAGCTGATACTGAATAACCGGAATTTGTTAATTCGGAAACAATAACAGCTCCAGGATCACAAATCATTGGAGTTCCTGCATCTGAAACAAGTGCAATCCTTTTACCGTTATTCAATTCTTCTAAAAAATAATTTACTCGTTCCTTCTCATTGTATTTATGGTAAGAAAAACACTTTGTCTTAATATCATAATGATTAAGAAGCTTTTGAGTTACCCTTGTATCTTCACAGGCAATCAAATCAACGCTTTTAAGCACATCAATCGCACGCAATGTAATATCTTTTATATTCCCTATAGGAGTTGGAACTATGTAAAAATCAAATTCTCTAGCCATTATTATTTAGAAGCTTATCCCTTCCAATTTGTTTTTTCCAAAAAATTTGTTACTGCACTATTCAAATCATCAGGAGTTTCCAATGAAATTTCTCCATCCGGAGTTTTAACCAGCGCTACAAAACCTTCTCTAATACGATTATAAATTGTTAAAATAAAATATATTGAAAAAGATGATGCTGCAACTCCTGCCATTGCAAGTAAAAACTTTTTAGCGATTTTACGTTTACTTACAGGTTGCTTAAGAGGGAAACTATTTGGATTCATTGCTTCTGGATACATAACATCAGAGGTTCCCTCTGCAACTTGAGTTTGTTCTTGTTCTACAACTTGCGTATCAACCGGCACCGGTAAGACTTCTGCTGACACCGGCAATATAAGCATCGTTAAAATTATAATCGCTAAAATTCTATTCTTCATCCTTTTTAGCTTCCGTTTTTTTAGTAGTTCTTGTTCTTTTTTGAGTTCCTCTATTTGGTCTACGACCACGAGTTGCTTTTTTCGGTTTTTCATCTTTTACTTCAGAAGTTTCTTCCTCTGTTTTTTCTTCTGCAACAGGAGATTCCTCAACCTTAACAGCATCTTTTGCCTGTTCTGAGATTACTGGTTCTATTTCTGCACCTTCAGTTAAAACAGTTTGAGCCAAATTCTCTTCAGCAATTTCTTGAGCTACTTTCTTTTTAACACCTTTTTTATCAAAACGAGGTTTTCTTGCATTTTTCTTTTTAGTTTCTTTTTCTTCTTGAACTTCAACCATCTCAGTTTGAGCTTCCAAAGAAGGATTCGTTGTTTGTTCTAATTTTTCCTCTTGAATTATTTCTAATTCTTTTACTTCTTGTTTTGGTTTAGAGTTTTCATTTCCTCTGAACTTATT
Organism: uncultured Vampirovibrio sp.; assembly: GCA_964531425.1. Lineage (GTDB taxonomy): Bacteria > Cyanobacteriota > Vampirovibrionia > Gastranaerophilales > Gastranaerophilaceae > CAG-196. The sequence goes on from CAZHEI010000099.1 coordinate 2,012, forward strand.
CTTTTTAGCTCCCATTGGAAGTTTTAATTTCGCAGCTTTTGCTCTGTATTCGCCCTCAGAAGTTGAAGAAGCGAACTTAATATCTTCCATAATATAGCCGTTACCTTGACAATGAGGACAACGTTTTGCAAAAATTTCACTAACAGCTTGACCTTGTCTATGACGAGTCATTTCAACAAGACCTAAATCAGAAAGTTGACCAACTTGCGGTTTTGCTTTATCTGCTTCCATTGCAAGTTCAAGTTCTTCCATCATTGTTAGTTTATCAACTCGATTTGTCATATCAATAAAGTCGATAATAATCATTCCGCCGATATTACGAAGTCTCAATTGACGAGCAATTTCATGGACAGCCTCTATATTTGTTTTAAGTATTGTTTCATCTTGAGTAGCTGAATTTGTAAACTTACCGCTGTTTACATCAATAACTGTTAAAGCTTCTGTTGTCTGAATAAATAAATATCCACCGGATGGAAGATTAACTTTCATAGACAATGCTGCTTTGATTTCTTTGTGAATATCCATTGCTACCAATAACGGTTCAGAACCTTTGTACAAGGTTACATTAATATTCTTATTCATGTGCCAATTTTGAAGAATATTTTGGACACGGCTTAATGCAAAACCTGTATCAACAATAATTTCTTGAGTATCTTCATTGCAACATTCACGAATTACTCTGTACAATAAATCTTGATCACGATACAAAAGATTTGGTGGTGTCAACGATTCAGCAGAAGTTATAATATTATTCCACTTTTCTAAAAGGATTTCCAAATCTTCTTGAATTTCAGCTTCAGTTTGACCTTCGGCTTCTGTTCTTACAATAACTCCGACTCCTACCGGTTTTAGTAAACTAACTACTGATTTTAAACGAGCTCTTTCTTTTGCAGAAGTGATTTTTTTACTTACATTTACTCCGGATTCGTTTGGCATCAAAACTAAAAATCTTCCAGGAAGTGAAATTTCTGTTGTTACACGAGGACCTTTATGTCCAACCGGTTCTTTTACAACCTGTACAACAATTTTTTGTTTAGGTTTAACTTTATCTTGCAAAGCTCCTTTGCCAGGGATATCTTGTGCATGCAAAAAACCCATTTTATCTGAACCTACATTCACAAATGCAGCTTCTATTGATGGTAATATATTTTCAACTTGTGCTAAGTAAACATCTCCCAGTATAATTTCGCCTCTATGAACATAAAATTCTGCAACTTTTCCATTTTCCATAACCGCAGCAATATTATCACGCTCAGCTATAATAATCTTGTTAGCGACATTTGATTCTTTCATTTTACAATCCTCTTCTACAATGCTCTTAACTTTTAGTCAAAGCAAAAAAAACGCATTTTGCATAAACAGCCTTGACCGCCTTTGAGGTATATGAACAGATTTTTCTCTAAATCCGTTATTTTTTAAACCTTTTTTGTTTTTCTCCAAGGTTAATTCTTGAAGACAAAACCATGATTCTATAATAACGGAATTTTTTAAAAATGTAAAGAGAGGATAATCACTAAGGACATTTTTGTTTCAGTAAGAGTTGCTGAAAATCAAGGTTTTATCAAAAATTTTTAATTTAAAACAGCACGAACATAGTTATAATATTCATTTTTTAATCCGTATTTTTCAATTTGTTTTAACAAATCTTCTTTAGAAATAAAGCCCTGATTATAAGCAATCTCTTCTAAACACGCAATTTTTACCCCTTTATTTAATTCCATTGTTTGAACAAAAACACTTGCTTGCAACATAGAATCATGAGTCCCAGTATCAAGCCAAGCAAAACCTCTGCCCAAGATTTCTACATTCAATAGACCTTTTTCCAAATAAATTTTATTCAAATCAGTAATTTCTAATTCTCCACGAGCAGAAGGTTTTAACATTTTTGCATATTCACAAACTTTATTATCATAAAAATACAAACCGGTTACTGCATAATTTGATTTTGGTTGAGCAGGTTTTTCTTCCAAAGAAATCGCTTTTTTATTCTCATCAAATTCTACAACTCCAAATCGTTCAGGGTCTTTTACTGTATAACCAAAAACAGTAGCTCCCGTACGTTTACTTAAAGCTTCTTTCATTATGGTTGAGAATCCATGTCCGTGGAAAATATTATCACCTAAGATAAGTGCAACGTCATTATTTCCAATAAAATCTTCTGCAATCAAAAATGCATCTGCAATTCCTTTTTGAACATATTGAATTCTGTAACTAATATTCAATCCATATTGAGAACCATTTCCTAAAAGTTTTATAAAATTATCATAATCCAGTTCATTGGTAATAATTAAAATATCTCTAATTCCAGCTAACATCAAAGTGGAAAGGGGATAATAAATCATTGGTTTATCATATATTGGCAAAAGAATTTTTGAAATCGGTTGAGAAGCCGGAAACAAACGAGTTCCTGCACCTCCAGCTAAAACTATTCCTTTCATAAAACCCTCCAATCTACTTAATTTATAAATTTGTCTAATGCATCATTTGCACAAGCATAGTTCAACAAACACTTCGGTGTAACTCGATTCATTAACTTCTTATTATTATCAATCAACAATACATAAGGAACATACGAAACATTATATTTTTGAATTAACTTGCTACCTTCTTCAGTATCTAAATTGACTTTTATAAACTTACACTTGTTTTCATACTTTAATGATAACTTTGTAAAAATTGGATTAAATTTAGCACAATATCCGCAATTTGATGTATAGAGGTATAAAAAAACCTTTTGAGAATTTGCAATTGAATGATCAAGTGATACAGCAAATACAGGTAATACCACCATTATTACTAATATACACAAAACTCTTCTAAACATAGGAAAATGATAACACCTTTCAGTAAGTGAGTCAATTAAAAATAAGAAAATTTTTCTAAGTCTAAAGATAGAACTAAATCATATAAAAAAAAGCTTGAGTAAGGAACTCAAGCGGAAAAAGGGAAAAGGGATTAT
>CAZHEI010000100.1:0-4960 GCA_964531425.1 uncultured Vampirovibrio sp.
TCTGCATCACGTTCTCTTGGCATAAAGTCACCTACTTTTCTTTAATTTCAATTTTCAAATCTTGTTCATCAAGGCCAAGTTGTTTAAGTAAAATGTACAAAAACTTTACAATATAATTAGAGAATAGATTTTTTCTACAAATACATCATTATCCACAACTAAAGGCTTACGGACATCTGAAATATCTGTTGAAACATATATTCTATCTGAATTCATTGGCTTGAATTTCTTGAACGCAAGCTCTTTAAACTCATTTTTCTCTACTTCATAGAGCAAGATAATTACTTTATCTAAAAGTTCTGAATAAGTATATTTGTCTAAATTAAATGATTCACCTAAAAATTCAAAAGAAATAGGATTGTAATTTTTGAATATTTTTTCATCATCTCTAAAACCAATAACACTACTGGTTTCGCCAACGGAAATATTTGATACTTTTCCGATATCATTAGTACTTAAAAGCAGTTTCGAATTTATAACATTTTCAATTATATCATTAGTTCTTTGATTGATCTGTTTGCTTGTATTAAAAGAATCATCAAACTTTTTAATGATAACAAAATTATTCGATTTCTTAATATTATCACTTGACCAAGATAATCTCAGATTGCCAAGAACATGCAAAAATTCATCATAAAAATCTTCCTTGTTAAGAACGTTTGAAACGGCATTTTCTATAAAATCTTGACCGGTTTTCAAAATAGCACTATTTTCAGCTATGTAATATCTAAAATTTTCATCATTTGGTTTTGGATTTTGTGGAAGAATATGATCAAGATGAATATCTTTTCCAAGTTTTAAAATCCAATATAATTTTGTATAATCAACAGATTGTCCCGAACAATACTCTAAATAAGACAACAATACTTTCACAACTTTCTTATTTCTTCGGTATGTAATTGTAGTTTTAATTCCATTTCTTAAATTCTCATCATTGATAGCATTTTCAGAAATCTTTTTGTTAAAAATGTTAATTATACTGTCAAAAGTTTTATGTGATAAATCTATTTCAGCATCACATTTTGGAAGTTCTTTATAAATTTCATTTTGAACATCAACAAATACGCTTAGCGTTTGTTTGTTCTCTCTAGAACAGATACTTTGAAATGTTAGCATGAATCTAAATGCGTACTCTAAAATTCTTTCAAATTCTTGATCTGATAAATGATTGTTATCTCTCATAGTTAAAAGTTTAAAGTACAATGCCTTTGTATGGTTATAATCCGCGACATCATTCATTCCAAAAATAGATAATGCTTTTTTTGAAAGGCCATCTGATTCTAAAATCTCAATATTAGAAATCATTTTATAGTACTTAACATTCTTTGACATATCATCGATAAAGGACAGTAATGTTTTTTGTACTGTATCAGTTGAATGATATTCAGAAAAATTGTTTTCAACTAATGATTTAAAATTATATAATTTGATACTGTTTCTGTAATATGAAACATTTGCCCTAACATATACAGTGAGATAATCCATCAAATCATCATTTGTTTCCGTAATTAGATTACCCCATTTTGTTAAATATTCATCATAATCAATTTCTTCAATATTTTGGAAAATATAACTTTTTATTAAATCAATTTCTTCAAGAGGTTTACCTTTACTATTGATTGATTCAAATATGCTGAATAATTTAACAAGATTGGTTTGAACCTTAATAGCAATAAAACGAACGTTATTTTTTATATAGTCAAAATAGTTATAATATTCATTTTCATCTTTAAATTGATCAAAATAATTTGCTATATAAACAACATTTTTCAATAAATTTTTCTCAACATCATTTAACTTTTCTTCAAGCTTATTGTTGGCAAACTGAATAATATCTTTTCCTGAAAACAAAGTATCAAACGACTCAATCATTATAGGTTGATCAATATTGCCAAGTGTTAGTACTTTTGCCTCTTTGTTGTTTTTTCTATCTACTTTCTTCCAAAGATAGTTTTTAATCTCTTTAACAGCATCATCATCTGAATCAATTCTTGTAAGTACATTTAAAAGAATCATTAATATAAGAGTTAATGTTGTAATTCTTTGCTGCCCATCAACAATATCATATTCTGTATATTCATTTTTCACATTTTGATTTGTTTTGATGAATAAGGTTCCTGTAAACAACAACATTTCCTCGTTTTTAACAATTATATCTCCACTTTGTGATGCAATAAACAATTGATACGATGAATAAATATCTTTTAACAATTGTTTTACTTCGTTCTCTCCCCAACTATATGGGCGTTGGTATATGGGAATTATATATTTACCTTTGAATAAATTGTCAATATTTCATTCTTCCGGAGTTAAAAATTGATCCATAATATACCTCTTTCAATACTTAATAGTTTTTCACTAAGACTTCATATGTATCCTTATCTGTATTGTCATTAAAACTTATATAATTGCTTTTAATTTTCACGATGTTATATTTTTGTGCCCATTCGTTAAATGTTCCATTATATCTTTTCCTGTGCCACAACACATTTGAAACTGCAAATCGTACACCACGATCATTTAAGGTGTCGAGATAATCTATTAATCTCATCTCGCTGTCTTCATTCCAAAGTTTGTTATATTCGCTAAATGTAATCAAGTATGGTGGATCCAAATAAACCATATCATTCGGTGTTGGCTGAACTTTTTCAATAAAATCTTGAAAATCCATATTAAATAGTTCAATATCTTTATCACTAACATAGTCAAAGTATGAATTGAGTGCGTTTACAACATTTTTATTAAAATCAACATTACCCACAGGTAAATTAAAATCTCCTCTTGAATTAAATCTAAGCATACGATTAAATCCGTATATTAATAGCATATACAAAAGCATCATATCATCTTTATCATTGTTGAAATCACTTCTCATCTTATTGTATGCTTCTTTGTTGTATTTAGCGAAATATGTTTTTACAAACTCCTTACGATATTCTTTAGGTACATCTTTTCCAAGAAATGTAGCAGAAAGTTGATACTTATCAATATCAAATTTCAATTCATTCCAAAAGGCATCTTGATTATTGCTGAACGAAATTAAAAACTTGTGCAATTTGATCATATAAGTATCAATATCATTTAGCAAATATTCGTTTGCATTAGTATTAAGAAATACACTGCCACCTCCACAAAAAGGTTCTATAAAACGGTCTATTTCTTTAGGAAAATTTTCTTTTAATTGTGGAACAAGTTTAAATTTATCTCCAACATAAAAAAACGGAGAACGTCTGCAAGTATTTGCATCGACCATTTTATACACCCACTTTCGTTATAAAAACCAACTCTTTATGATTAGGTAGTTCTGTTTTACCGGCATTAAAATACTGATGTTCTTTTTCAAATATCGAAACATTACCTTTATTATTTAAAATATTTTTAATCTCTTCAAGAGTAATTTTGTTTCTTGAAGAACTACTTTTTGAATTATATGTATTATTATATGACACGACAATATATCTGCATTTTAATGAAGATATTAAGTCTTCAAAAGTTTTTGTTGCTGAACTTCTGCAATACTCACTCATATTTTCTGCTTTGGGCTTACAGGCTGTGCCAAATAGCTCCGGTTTCTCCCACTTTGTGATATTTTCAAGAATATGATAAAACCTACTATACTGCCTTGAATTATAAGGCGGATCAATATAAACAATATCACAGTTAATATTTTTTGCTAACACATTAGCATCCGACCTTGAAATATGTATTTCTTTATTTTCAAATTTATACGGTTCTATCAAATCAAACGAAAATATATCGTTTATCGCTTTCCCTTTTATGTATGCATCATAATGGCCCACAGTATTTGCCGATTTGTCCAATGAATATAAAAGAGATGCAATCAATATATTTTTTTCTTTTTCGTTGAGCATTTTGTTATTTTCTATTTTTTCTCTTATATAGCCAATACGAAGCGAGTCATTATACGAAAAAAATTTATTTCCGAAACTCTTTGATACATAGTTTTCAGAAATTTGTGATAAAGGCATTTTCATAAATTCGTTTTTTAAAAAATCTAATCTCTTTAAATCATAGTCAGATTGTTCGAAAAACGCTTTATAGATCACTTCATTCGAGAAAAGAAAATCATTTATATAGATTTTATCAACTTTATCTATCATTTGTTTGCTTATTATTGCAGTTCCTGCAAACAAATCACAAAAAGATCTTCCTTCGCAATTATCAACTATTAAACTTGTAATCCATTCGGATAATTTATATTTACTACCTGTATATCTTCTATTCCAAATTTGATATGCCATACTTAAATTTCCTTTCTAACGGTGTGATTTTATCAAACAATAAATAATCAGTCATCATCAGAAGTTAATTCAACAATATCTTCTAACCGACAATCAAGAGCAGTGCAAATTTTCACAAGTACTTCAACAGTAACATTCTCATTTTTTCCAAGTTTCGCAATAAGAGAATTACTTATCCCCGCAGCTTCACTAAGTTCTTTTTTCTTCATTTTTTTATCTATAAGAAGTTTCCACAACTTATTATAACTAACAGCCATTCCGTACCTCTAAAATACATATAGTCTTTCCTGACGTATTATACAACAATAACCAGGATATTGCAACAATTAATCACACGAAAATGGAATTTGTTGTTTGAAACGATAATATTTAAGACTAAAAAGTGTGGCAAAGTAATAAATTTCCTTGCCACTGCAACTTTTATACGTTATAAATTATTTCACAATTTACGATTTCGGTGGCTCTGCTGCGGATGTTGTTCATCCGAGAAACCCACTCCATTTGATTGTCCGCTTTGAGTTGTTCGGTCACACCTTCACTCTCTGACATCTGTTTTACGAGCCGAAAAAACATATCCTCAGCCTGCTTGCCTACTTCGGCAAGGTGTCTGTTCAGTTCGCATTTTATGAGCAAGGTTGTATAAAAACCTTTGCGGTGCGCCTTGATATACTGCAAATGCCGCTGTCCCCATACACCGA
>CAZHEI010000101.1:0-4861 GCA_964531425.1 uncultured Vampirovibrio sp.
TTTGTAATGGGTGACGATTGGGAAGGTAAATTTGATTTTCTAAAAGATTATTGTGAAGTTATCTATTTGCCTAGGACTCCTGATGTATCAAGTACACAGACAAAAGATTATCTTAAATCAAAAAATAATTTATAATTGGAGTTTTTATGAACATAGCGTTTATACCGGTAAGAGGTGGAAGTAAATCAATTCCTCTAAAAAACATTAAAGAAATTTGCGGGAAACCGCTTGTATATTGGACAGTACAAGCTGCAAATAGTGCAAAGTGCATTGATAAAGTTATTGTTGCAACAGATAGTGCTGAAATTAAATCTGTAGTAAACGGTTTTGGTTTTGAAAAAGTTCATGTTTATGACAGAAATCCCGAAAATGCACAAGATTCATCTTCTACTGAAAGTGTTATGCTTGAATATATTGAACAATCCGAACTTGATAAAAATGATAAATTCTTTTTAATTCAAGCTACTTCTCCTATGCTGAAAGCTGAGCACATTGATGAAATGTACAATAAATTTTTAAACGAAAAAACAGATTCAGCATTTTCTTGCGTTATTACAAAACACTTTTTCTGGACAAAAGACGGAACCCCTATAAATTATGATTATAGAAACCGACCAAGAAGACAAGATTTTGAAGGTTATTTGCAAGAAAATGGAGCTTGCTATATAAATTCTGTTGGAAATATTTTAAAAGATAAAAATCGAATTTCAGGGAGAAAAACGCTCTATATAATGCCGGAATATACGGCTTATGAAATCGATGAACCTGATGATTTCTTGATTATTGAAGAATTAATGAAACGACATAAATATGTTTAGTAGCAAAAAAGGGCTTAAAGCCCTTTTTTTAGATATGTTTTTCTATATTGGTTATAATGGAACTTTTAGGCATCAATCCAACCATTCTTTCCACAACTTCTCCGTTTTTAAAAACCATTAATGTTGGAAGTCCGCTAACTTGGTATTTTTTTGCCATTTCAAGATTTTCATCTGTATTGATTTTTGCAAATTTAACTTTTGAACTTAATTCTGATTCAATTTCTTCCAATAACGGGGATAGTTTTCTGCAAGGTCCACACCAATTAGCAAAGAAATCTACTACAATTACTCCATTGTGAGCTAAAACTTCGTTATCAAAATTATTTGAATTGATTTCTAAAACCATACATTTCTCCTTGTTAATAATAATTACCACTCTATATTACCATATATTGTATGTTTATGCTAACATATTGTTAAGGGAGTAGAAAGGGTAAATAGAGTTACCCCCAGAGGATAAAAAATGCCAAGAAAAAAAGAAATAGAAATAGTTTTAGATACAGAAACAACAGGATTAGATTACACTAGAGAACGCATTATTGAATTTGCAGCAGTTAGGCTTGAAAACGGAAAAATTAAAGACGAATTTCAAACTTTAATTAATCCGCATCAACATATAAGAAAGTCTTCAATGGCTGTTCATGGAATTACACAAGAGATGGTTGAAGATGCTCCGTCTGAAGAAGAAGTTTTGCCAAAGATTTTAGAATTTATTGGAGATTATCCGATTGTTGCACACAATGCAATTTTTGATTATTCATTTCTTAATGAAGCTAAAAAACGTGTTATGGGAGAAGAACTTGCAAACCCTCGCATTGATACACAAATTATGTTTAAAGAAATTGCGCCGGATTTAGAATCTCATGGGTTAGAAGCCCTTACAAACAGATTTAATGTTGAATTGAATAATCACCATAGAGCAATGGCAGATACAATGGGATTAGCTTTAGCATATCCAAAACTAAAAAAACTTTATTTGCAAAGACTTGATTGGCAAAAGAAACAACTTGAAAATGTTGATTATTTGTTTGATAGATATTTAAGAATTCAGCAAAGTATTGCAACTATGCAAGCTGAACTTCAAGATTTAAAATCAGTGTTTAAGTTGCACTTTGAACTTGGCGGAGAACCGCTTGAGGCTGAAACAGGTGAAATCATGGTTTATCAATCAAAACATTCTTTTGGTTATGAGTTTAGTGATGTAAAAGATGTTTTGGAAAGTGTTGGTGCATTGGATAAAGCTGTTAAGTTGAACAACGGATTTATTGATAGACTTTGTAATGGTTTGAGTTTATCAGAAGAATATAAACAAATTATTCGTGATGCTCGTCAGGAAGTTTCTGAAACTCGTAATATTCAGGTTATTAAACCATGCAAACAATAAACAAAAAAGATATTCCGGAAACACTTGTTGTCGAGATAGAAAAACTTTCTAATCTCGGTTATGGTATTGCAAAAGTTGATGGATATGTAATTTTTGTTGAAGGAGCATGTCCAAAAGATAAGGTAAAAATAAAAGTATGCAAAAAAAATAAAAATTTTGCTAATGCAAAGATTCTTGAAATTATTGAGCCGTCTCCTTATCGAGTAAAACCTTTTTGTCCGATGCAAAATGTTTGCGGAGCTTGTCAGCTTCAATTTATTGATTATCAAGAGCAATTAAAATTAAAAAAACAAATAGTAGAAGACACAATGCATTCTATATTTGGTTCTGATGTTGAAATCAAAGATACAATAGCAAGTCCAAAAACTCAAGAATACAGACATAAAATTCAGTATCCTGTATCTGAAACTCGTGATTCCAAAAGAATTTTGGCAGGGTACTATAAACCGGCTTCGCATGAATTGGTTAATATAAAATATTGTCCGATTCAACCGTCTTATTGCGATAAGATTGTTGAGTTTATAAGACAAACTGCTCAAGAATGCGGTATAAGCGGATATAACGAGAAAAAACATTCAGGTGATTTGAGACATGTTGTTATAAGAACTTCTGCGTATAATAACAAAAATTTAGTTATACTGGTTGTGAATTCGACAAAAGTTTTTGATAAGTTGAAAAAACTAGCTTCAAAAATTTTTTCTGAGCTTGATGATATTGTTGGTGTTGGAGTTAATTTTAATTCTCAAAAAACAAATCTTATTTTAGGAAAAGAAACTCAAATAATAGAAGGCGAAAGTTTTATTGAAGAAAAGTTATGCGATAAAATTTTTAAAGTTGGCGCTGATACTTTTTTTCAAATAAATCCTTATACTGCGAATAATATTTTTGAATATGTAAAAAAATATATTGCAGAGAATTTTGAATCTCCATTAGTTTTGGATGCTTATGCCGGAATTTCGACTTTTGGTATTTGTTTAAGTGATGTAGTTAAGAAAGTTGTTACTGTTGAAGAAGTAAAAGCTTCAACAGATTTGGCGTCTAAAATTATTAAAGAAAACGGAATAAAAAATGTTGAAATTCACAATATGGATGCCGGAAAATTCTTTGAAAAGGAGTTAAATACTAAAGGTCGAAAGTTTGATATAACGGTTTTAGACCCACCGAGAAAAGGTTGCTCTCAAGAGAGTCTGGACTATGCTTTAAGATTGACTAAAGAAAAGATAATATATGTATCCTGTAATCCTGCAACATTGGCAAGAGATTTAAAATATCTTGTAGAAAAAGGTTGTAAGGTGGAATTTATTCAGCCTTTTGATATGTTTCCGCATACATATCATATTGAAAACGTTGCAATAATTTCTTTTTAAAAATAAAAAGCAAAAAGTCCGAAATTTTATCAATTTCGGACTTTTTAGTATTTTGAAAATGGTTACATTTTGGTCAACTTTTTAAAATTGCGGTTCCATAAACTCATCCTGATATTTAGCATTACAGATAATCGGATTTCCGCAACCAGGACAAGAACATTGTGTAGATGGGAGATATGCTCTTCCGCAACGAGTACATTTGTGTTCTTCTTCAATTGGAATGAGAGTAGGTTCTGGAGGCGGAACAGGATCTGGTTTTGGCTCTGGTTCAGGCTCAGGTTCCGGCTCTGGTTCAGGAGTTGGTTCAGGGGTTGGTTCAACAACGTTTTGTTCAAGAGGTTTGTTCAAATCATCTGTACTCAAATGTGCGGTAGTAAGCCCAAGACTACTACGTACATCATCATCTTTATACAAGCGCAAGTGACTTCTTGTTGCAAGGTATTCTTGTCCTTTTATATCAGAAGCAATAACTTTCCCGTCAGAAGATACTTCAAACTTGAATCTATCCGGTTGTTTGCAGGTAGTTGAATCAAATGAACAGTTGTTCCCCTTATCAATTCCATCTACATCAATATAAACATCTGAGCGATATTGCACATTTGAACCAGAGACAGTTGCTGTAGTATATACCATAAATTGAACTCCATTTGGTGCTGTAAATGAGATATTATCAGCTGTCCAATTAGGTGTTACAGGTGGAGCACTGTTACTGCAATTATTAGGAATATCTCCAAAAGATGTAGCCAATAGTTGACAGTATTTTGCGACACTCCCTCCATAACTTGTTCCATCTATAGTGATTTTAGAGTTTGTATTATATAACGGATAATTCTTGTAAACAGTTGTATCACCGTTATTGAGTATTGGGTACAATTCTACATTTGCAACCAAAGCTTGCGTTGTTTCAACCAGTGAATCATAAGTTTTCAAATATAAAGCTTTATTTCCATCCGGCATAAATTTATTTATCATAGGTAGCATTATCGCAGCTAATACCCCAATTATTGCCATTGCTATTAAAGCTTCTGCAAGTGTGTATGCTAATTTTTTCATCTCATCAGCCTTTCTCTTAATAAGAGTAATTAACATATATAGTATATCATATTTAATTGCACATTTAAACCCTCAATAGAATTTGCAAGAAAAATTTTATAGTGTATAGCAGGAGGTAACGTTCTACAATATTGGGAGTAACTCAAAGACCGACGGACGGCTACTTGGTATTTGCTACAAGCTTACAATAGAATTTAGACCCTATTGGATTGTGCAACACAATGTGTATTATGTTGCAT
>CAZHEI010000102.1:0-4838 GCA_964531425.1 uncultured Vampirovibrio sp.
AAGAAGAAGAATCTGTTTGTTTAGCTAGCATTATTGAAAAATTTTTACAACAAACCTTTGATATTAAACGAATTTAGATATTAGATAGATAAAAATACAACTAAAATAAACAAACTTAGCTTTTCAAAATCTGCGTAAATTCATCCAATGTTGCTAATAAGTTTTGATGTTTATTTGCAAACTCATCTCCACGCTGTCTTATAGCTCTGGCAATTGCTTCCGGCAAATTCGGTGCTGTACCTTTCTTAACATTATTCCAATATAAATCTTCATAATTCTCTGGAATTCTCAATGCCCAACAATCTTTTGTTGTTCCTGGAAGATTATACGTTTTACCAATTCCAAAAAATGTTGTAAAAAACATTTGAATCTTTTTAGCGGGACTTGTAAACAGTTCTGCAAAAGATGCTGACATAAATTTAGCTTTGTCTGTAGATATTTCTTTTTTATAATGTCCGACATCTTCACGAGGAACAGAAGTATCTTCAGCAAGATAGCTTGTTTTTTTATTAAGATGGTTTTGGTTATTAAAAATCTTATCAGTATATTCTATATAAGACTCATTGTCATGCGATCCAGGCATAATTACATTTTTAGCAGGTGTATTTTTGCCTCTGTAATCAAATTGTGTAACTGCAAGCCCAGTAAGTCCAAGGTTGTTCATAATATTTTTTACCGGTTGAGTTAAAGAGCCCAAATCCTCACAAATAATATCTTCCTTTGTTAACCCATATTTTTCAGCAGCCGGAAAAACAATTTTTTCCAAAATAGCAGCATATTCTTTTTCCGTATTTTTCGCATATTTACCCAAAACAGGATGGTTTGGAGAAGAATACAATCTACCTGAATTATATTCATTCATGTGCGGTTCATTTGTTGAATACACAAACGGATCAATTAACCCAATGATATGGTCAATTCTCGCTCCACCAGGAGAAGACTCAAACATTTTTTCGTAACGTTCACGCATTAACTCTCCACCTTTACCAAGACTACCATCAGGATTGAAGATAGTTTCAGGTTTTAATACTGCAAATCCCCATCTTTGACCGTCTTTTGAGAAATAATCAGGAGGACATCCAAGTGCCCATCCTTTCATAAATAAATCTTGATGCATCCATTCTTCAACAGCCGTAAATGCAACAGGTGAATCTCCAATAACTTTTATTCCCAATTTTTCATTTCTTGAATTTGCTTTAGAAATTTCTCTTTCTGCAAGCCATTGCTTAAACATATAAAAATCAATTCCACTAGAATTTCTTTTAATAAACTTTTCTAACGGCTCTTTATCAGGACTTGTGTATAAGTTGCGTTCTTCTTCCTTCCATTCTCTCCAATCTTCTGTTTTATTTCTTTTTGCAAGAAGTTCGTAAATTGCTTTTGGAGTAAGTTCTTCGCCATTCTCAAATTTATAATCATTAAACTCTGATATTAATTCGAGATGTTTTAAGCGAGTATCTCTATCTAAGCCAAGTTGCATGTGTTCATCAGTTTCATTTACAAGAGATTCGTACGCATTAAACAAAACTCTATCGTAATTAGCTTCAACCTTTGAATAATCTACTTTATTTGGTTCTTTACGTTTTGAATTATCACTAATAACTTTTTGTATATCTTCTTGTGAAATGAGATTTCCATATTCCTCTGTAACAAGTCGTTCAAGAGGAATCATATATATATTTTTGGAAGTTGCAATCGGACTATATGGAGAAGGAGTATAACTTGCCCTTATATTATCGGGTTCTTGCTGAATTGACGAATAAGCATTTGCTGCTAAAAATGGTATAAATGCTAATTCAGCTGATTTGGACAACAACGAACCAATTCCCAAATTTTGTTTTGGCAAAGATGGAACGGTTGAATTGTGTACAATAATTCCCAAATCCTTATTTAAAACTTTAAGCCCTTTTGAGACTGATTTTGTATATCTTTGCATTTCAGAACCATTTGGTTTACGACAAAACTGAGGGGTAGAAACCCTTTGATTTAAATTTACTAACATACATGCTCCATATAACTAATTCCACTAGAATATATCACATAGTATATCACAAAGCAAAAATTTAACAAGAAAAATTTATGAGGATGCAGAAAAAGTCGAAAAGGGGTAAATATTTTTATTTTTTCACAAATTCTTATACACCGTATCGGCGATTTCTTAGATTGAATTCTTTTACACATTCAGCCAATTTTTCTTTATCAAATTCAGGCCAAAATTCAGGTCGAACAATAAATTCAGAGTACGCAATTTGCCATAAAAGATAATTCGAAACTCTCATTTCTCCACCGGTTCGAATTAGCAAATCCGGATCCGGAATATTTGAAGTGTATAAATGTTTGCTGATTAAATCTTCTGTTACAACTTTAATTCCGCTATCAACAATTTCTTGAACAGCTTTTGTAATTTCAGCACGTGAACCGTAATTAAAAGCTATTTGAAGGTTAACTCCTGTATTATTTTTTGTTGTTTCTACTGCATTTGCTAATATTTGTTGAAGCTTATCCGAAAGCTTTGTTGTATCTCCGATAAATGAAATCACAACATTGTTTTCATGCATTTCCTTGAGTTCATTTTTTAGAGTTTGTCCTAATAAATCCATTAAAAAATTAACTTCTTCCGGTTTTCTATTCCAATTTTCCGTAGAAAAAGCGTAAACTGTAAGATATTTTATTCCAAAATTATCACATGCTCTCATTGTTGCTTTTAGAGCATCCACTCCTTTTTTGTGACCAACAGCTGAAGGCAATCCTCTATCCTTTGCCCAACGACGATTTCCGTCCATAATAATTGCAATGTGTTTGAGTTCGTTTTGTTTAACTAATTCTTTTATATCTTCCATTTTTACTTAATACCTTCCAACAATTTAAAAACTTTAAAAACAGAGTTTTCAAGTTCTTTTACTTCTATTTCTTCATCCAATTCTAATGTTATTGTAAGAATTTCTTTTTCAATCCCTGCCCATGTTCCAAAACTCCCCGGAGTCGGATAACCAATAGAGGATTCAACAGGATAATTCATAATTTTTGCTATTTTTTCAACAAGGTTTAAATTCTCTGAGTTTCCACCATCATAATTTACGACTTTGTAAGGCGCATGCAAAGATAAAATAACTTGCGGATTATATTTTTCTACTACTTCAATTATAAATCGAGTTTCCTCCTCACTAGTAGGAAAATCACCTCCAAAATATTCATTTCGTTCAGACAATTCCCAATTTTTAGTTGGGAAATTCCTATTTAAATCAACACCATTTTTATTAACCCTTGTATTACAAGAATTCAATCTTGGCATCATCAAAAGATTAGTAGCAGGATTGTTTTTTAAGTATTGATTAATCAAATATTCGCCCTGTGGCTCATCTCCATGAAAAACCCCGATAACCAAGACTGACGGATTTTTTGAATTACCACAAAGATTCATTTCCAGACTACTCCTCTAGTCACTACGGTTTTAAAACCGCTAAAACAAAATCGTCGGTAAAATACTTATTAGCACACTCTTTTAATTCTTCAGGAGTAACTTTTTTCAAAGATTCAATAACTTCATTTTGATAATCAAAAGGTTTTCCTGAAATAGAATAATATGCCATCATATTAGCTTGTTGAGAGTTTGTTTCAGTAATAAATTGTTGTTTTCCGATAATATTATTTTTCGCATTGTGCAATTCTTCTTCTGAAACAAGAATATTTTTAATCTTTTCTATTTCTTCTTTGAACCCATCAATAGAAGTTTGAATATTGGAAGGTTCTGTTCCGATATAAATACTGAAAACAGCAGTTTTAGCATGATTTTCGTAAGAACTTCTAACAGTATACGCTAACCCTTTTTTCTCACGTAATTCGAGGAATAATCTTGAAGAAAGCCCGCTTGCACCGAGAATTACATTCAATAACATCAATCTCGGATAATCAGGACTTCCAATAGCTGGGACTTTCCATCCTTGAATAATTTGAGCTTGTTGAGCATCGTCTTTAATCAGTTCAACATATTCATTCTTGATTGAATCAGGAGTTTTAATTTGAGATTCAACTTTAACAGGAGCCGGAATTGAACCTAAATATTTATTCAAAGTTTTTTCAGCAAATTCAGTTTCGAAATCTCCAACCAAAGCAAGAGTCTTTCTTGAATTGTTTAAAATTTCAAAATAAGAATTTTTAACATCCTCTAATGTTACATTATCAATTTCTTCAAGAACTTTTGTATAACTATGTCCATAAAAATGGTTTTTATAAATAGTTTTTGTGAATAAATCAGAAACTTTAACTTTTGCAGAATCTAATTCCGCAAGAATTTCGCCTTTCAATTTTTCACGTTCTTTTTCAAACTCATTGAAAGTAGAGTTCAAAATAATATCTTCCAAAATAGAAAGTGCAAATTCAAAATCTTCATTCAACGCAACGAATCTAAAACGAAGATAATCATATTTCATTTCCGTATACAATTCAATCGCATTTTCATCAAGAACAGCCGATAACTCTTCTGATGAATACTTTTTAGTACCTTTCATCAAAAGCCTGTTTATCAACAAATATTGTCCCGCATTTTTTTCATCTTTATTAATGGAAAAATTCATTGATAAAGCAATTCGTGGTGTGTTTTCATTTCTTTTTATACAAGCATTAATGCCATTTGTTAAAATAATTTCTCTCATAATCTGTATTAAAGCACAAAAACGCTCTTAACACAAGTTTACATAAGCTCATAAAAATGGCAATTTTTTGATAAAAAATAACTTTATAAAAATATGTGTAGAACCAAGAAGTAGTGTTTAATGAAAATAAATCCAATTCTATCATATTATTCAACAGAAAAATATAATCAGATTAATCAAGATTAC
>CAZHEI010000103.1:0-4826 GCA_964531425.1 uncultured Vampirovibrio sp.
CATGGTCACAAAATGATAAAAATGTGACCTTCAATCTCAAAAAGAAGTGATGTAAAAAGAGGAATTTTAGATGTCTGAAACAGAAATTATGAATATTGCATTAGGTTTTGATAAAAAATTTTTACCACATGCTGCAACAACAATAAAATCTATTATAGTTAATAATCAAAATTCTTGTATAAATTTCATATTGATGACAAATAATTCTATTAATAAAATTGATAAATTTCTATTAAAGAATTTAATAGGCAAACACCATTCTGTTAAATTTATCAATATGCAAGAAAACTTTAAAAATCTTTTTGAAGGAGCTTGGTCTACTGCAATGTATTACCCAATTCTATTATCACAGTTGTGCAATGATAGTAAAGTTTTATTTTTAGATGCAGATATTGTTGTCAATGGTTGTTTATCAAATTTTTACGAAACTGATTTACAAGATTATTATTGCGCAGCTGTAAGAGATTTTGGCATAAGTATATTAGCAGAAAAATCAAATTTAAAGAGTAAAATTAATAATAATCAAAGAATGACTATTGGTGATTACTTACATAACAATTTAAATTTTTCCAAATTAGATATTGATAATTATTTTAATAGTGGAACGTTACTTTTGAATTTAGAAAAGATTAGAGATGACAAATTGGATAGTCAAATGATAGAGTTTATAAACAATAATGATTTAATGTTTCCTGATCAAGATTGTTTTAATGTATTTTTTAAAGGAAAAACTAAATTAATGCCATATACATATAATTTTCAAATAATCCATAAAAATACAATCGATTCATTTAATGATGAAGAAAAATTAAACTATGAAAAATATCTTGAAAATTATAAAAACCCTATAATTATTCATTATTTGGATAAACCTTTTAAAAATACAAATAAAGTTTTATTTGGTGATTTATATTATTTTTATCGAAATAAAACATTTTGGAGATTTACTCTTGATAAAAGAATTCGAAAAAAAATAATTCAAATGCGAATATCCAGATACGAAAATTATTTATACCTTTTCAATCACAAAATTTATGACATCAATAAAAAGGATAAATTATAAAAATAAAATACTTTAATACGAATACTTTTATGCATACAAAACGATTTCACCAAGAAAATTGAAGCCCCCGCTAATGCGGGGGCTTCAATTACTTATTATTACATTTAAGAATTATAACAAGTTAAGTGCAATTTGTGGCTGTTGGTTTGCGGTAGCCAACAATGTTGCAGATGATTGTTGCAAAATTTGATATTTCAAATAATTTGAAGATTCTTCTGCTACATCAGTATCTTTGATTGAAGAGTTTGCAGATACAATGTTCTCCTTTTGTACACCAATCGCATCAACAGCAGATTCAACACGGTTCATATATGCACCAATTAATGCTGTTCTTGCAGAGATATTTTCAATTGCATCATCTAAGAAACATAAGAAATCTCTTGCTGTAGCATCGTCTGTATAAACTGCATCACAAATCGCTGTAATACACCAGTTTTGATTAGTTACTGTTTTAGCATTGTTATCAGGGTCATAAGTTGAATTCAAAATATCCTTATAACCTTTATTTGTCGAATAATCATAAGTAACATTACCATTAGTTTTTGTTGTATTGTTTAATCTTGCCCAAAGAGCTCCAGATGTTTCGTCATCACTACTTCTTAGAGCCCAATCTTTGTTCAAGCCACCAGATTTACTATTTCCACTTATAATCAACGCAGTAAGTTTTGCTGATTCAAACAATGAATAGTCTAAGTTAATAATATTTGCAACACCTGTATTGTTTCCAACTTGAAGATTAATACCTGCTTTAGTAGTTGCAGCAACACTTGTGCCATCTAACAATTGGATACCGTTAAAGTCAATAACTGAGCACAAACGATTGATTTCTAACATTCTTTGTTCAACTTCAGTTCTAATAGCTTGTAATGATGCTGTACCATAAGTACCGTTAGCAGCTTGTTCGGTCAAATCTCTAATACGTTGTACATAATCACCAACGATATCAAGAACACCTTCTGCTGTATCTAACAAAGATAAGCCCATTGTAGTATTTGATTCTGCTACATCATAACCTGAAATTTGTGCTTCCATCAAGTTTGATACAGCAGCTCCGGCTGCATCGTCTTTACCGGAGTTAATTCTGTAACCTGTTGTAAGTCTTTCCATCGCAGTATTCATACCTGTGGTGGCTGCAGACAAGTTTCTTTGCGCAGTTAATGACGCAAGGTTTGTGTTAATTGTAATTGAAGCCATTTCCAATCTCCTTTTCTTTAGCTTTCTTCCATGATTATTCAATTTTTATTAATTGATTCAACCTTAAATAAACCCGTCGAATTTCTTCGAAAGGATATATATTGGGGTTTTCACAAGGGTTTTATACCTTATGTTCACACTAACATATTAAAAGCATTTAAAGAAAAATAACATTCTAAATAAGTTCGGAATTTCTACAACTAAAGTATAAATTTTAAACCAATCTCTGTATGCAACCTTTAAATAATAAAAAAAAAACGGAATTTATACTAAAAAGTACAGAATCCCGATGATTGTTTTTTAATTTTACAGATTTTAAGTGTTTTTCTTTTTACTCTTTCCTAATATATTTCTCGTATTATTAAATTTCTCCTCGCCCAATTGTAACATCCGGCAGAGCTAAGCTCTGCAGAATTTTACAATCAAACTTTTTCTAGTCCAGTAACGCTTCTAAGATTCTTGCATTTTTATCTGCTAAACCTTTATTTCTGACTTGACTGCGTGTAATATAGCTTCTTAACGCTTCTCTAATTAATTCAGAACGAGATCTGCTTTCTAAATCTGCTACTTCGTCGATTTTGCCTAAAAAACTTTCAGGCATTGAAATAAGTACTCTTGCCATGTTTTTCTCCTTTTTATATTTTGTAAATATTCTAAATATCTTGTATATATATAAAGTATCTCACAAAAAAATAATTGCGCTTTTTGTTGCAATTAAGTTAACAAAAAAAATGATAAACATACTCAAATTCAACAATACTAAGGAAAATTCGTGTTTACAATTCTTAATATTGGCACTATTCCACGAAATCTGATTAAAATTGCAACACTTTGATAGTAAATTTATCCCTAAAACGTAATAAAAAGGGCTATTGAATTTTTTCAATAGCCCTTTTTCCTGTTTATTTTTCTTGAATTTGTTTTGCCTCTGCAACCACATCATCATCTATTTTTGCAGATTTTTTCGCATCTTCTGCTTCAAGTTGTTTATTAATAACCATTGTTTGTAAAACTTGGAAACAGTTGCTTGAAATCAAATAAAGCAATACACCAGCCGGAATTGGAATGATTACAAATGTGAATGTAAGCATAATCGGCATGAATGTATTCATTGATTTTTGCATTGCAGCTTGAGCAGGGTCTTGTTGAGAATTTTTGTTCATATTCATCATTGCTTTTTGTGAAAGAACCATTGTTAAAGCAAACAATACGATTAACAACGCAACATCCCAATGAATTGAAGACTGAACTTCTTTTGTTGGTACACTGGCAACCAAAATTCCATCTTTTCTTTCAAAATTAACAAGCTCTGTTTCTTTTGTTTGAACATCCATCACATCAATTTCAGCTTTTTCGATTTGGTCAAGTTGGCTGAATTTCAAGTTCAAATTATCCAAACTAATTTTGAAATCAACACTTTCTCCAGGAGTTAATTCACCTTGAACTTCAATTGCTCTGGTTGGTTTTTCAATTTTTACATTGATAAGAGGTTCTTCAGTTCCTTGAAGATAAACTTTTGCAGTTTTACCGGTCATAAATGTATCATATTTGCCAACTCCAAGAATTCCGTCATGAGAAACACCAGCGGTTGTTTTAAGAGTAGCATCCAATCTGTTTATGAACAGAAAATGAGAATCTCCTGCAAGTTGAATAAACTGAGGACTCATCAAAGTTGAATATAAAAGAATGAAAATTGGCATTTGAATCAATAATGGAAAACAACCTGCCATAGGATTGAATTTGTGTTCTTTATAGAATTCCATCATCTTTTGTTGCATTTTTTGAGGATCGCTTTTGTAGCGTTCTTGAATTGCTTTCATTTTAGGTTGTAACATTTGCATTGTGCGCATTGAGCGTTGTTGAGAAACACCTAATGGCCACATTGCAGCTCTTACAATAATTGTCAAAAGTATAATCCCGATACCATAACCGCCGACAACAGACAGTATATTTAAAATATCAATGGTTAGTGTTGTAAAATCCATAATCTCTTCCTTAAAATCTGTGATACAAATAAAGGTGCGATTTCTCGCACCCTTTCAAAATACTGTAAATATGGCTTAAAGTCAAGAAACGACTTCTTCTGTTTTATGTGGAACATTACCCAAAGAATTCAATCTTTTTGCAGGGTCAGTAATATGCGTAATTCTTAAACCAAAGTCATCTTCTATAACAACAACTTCACCATAAGCAATAAGTTTACCATTGGCATATAATTCAACGGGTTCACCGGCAGCCTTGTTAAGAGTAACAATTGACCCTTTCGTTAACTCCAAAACTTTTTTGATAGGGAGCTCTGTTCTTCCAAGTTCAACTGTTAATTGAAGTTTAACATCAAGCAAAATGTTCAAATTTTGGTTTTGAGGACCTTGAACTTGATCTAAATCTTCAAAAGAAGCAAATTGAACAGGTTGAGCAGTAACAGTATTGTCTGTAACTTCAGCAGTTTCAGGTTGAAAAGGTTCTGCAACAACAGATTCTTCATTTATTTCCGGTTCTTGACCTAAATTATCCGTATCTATTTCTTTGAAATCATCATCGCCTGATATCATTATTATTCCTCTCTAAA
>CAZHEI010000104.1:0-4757 GCA_964531425.1 uncultured Vampirovibrio sp.
GAGCTTTTTTAGAAACTTCCATAAACATAAATCTTAGTACATTGTCATTAAGTTTAAGATTTCTTTTGAACTCAACAATTGATTCAGCCGGAAGAGAGATAATCATGTTTGTAAAGAAACCATCTCTATAGCCTTGTACATCATAAGCCAATTTTTTACGTCCCATTTTGTCAACTGATTCAACAGAACCTTTATAAGACTTAATTTCTTCTGAAATTTTTTCAACAACTTTGTCCAATTCTTCTGAATCTAGACTTGGTTTGAAAACCGTTAATAATTCATAATTTTTCATATTTATATTTCTCCTTGTAAATCCATACTAACATGAACAGCAGTTAATGCAAGCTGTCATTCTTTATTTATTATATCCAATTGGTTTTCTTTTCTTTGATGTTTGATTTTTATCCCAATCAGCAAGTGCTTGTGCAATATCTTCTTCTGTAATCATTGCTTCATTCATATCTTCCGGTGAAAGCGTTCCTGCTTCCATTTTTTCATAAATGCCTTGTCTTACCCATGAATTTGCATGAGCTTCGTTTACAACATGTTTTATATCTGCACCTGTAAATTGTCTGTTTTGAAATTCATTCAGATAGGATTCTAAATTGAAATTTGGATCAACTGCTTTATTTCTTGTATGAATTCCAAATATAGCTCGCAAACCTTCTTTATCAGGAACAGGAATCTCAATATGCTTACCGAAACGTCCGGAGCGCTTTATTGCCGAGTCAATTGTATTAATTTTGTTTGTAGTAGCTATAACAAAAACATTATCGTTGCTTTTTTCTAAATCACTCATTAGAGATAAAATTTGGTTTACAACTTTATCTCCATAATTAGAACTACCTTCTTCGCCTCTTTCTTTCACAACTGCATCAAATTCGTCAATAAATATGATACTTGGTTGGTTAGCTTTTGCATCTGCAAAAGTTTTTCTCCATGCAGCTTCTGTTTCGCCAACCCACTTAGACTCTAGGTCAGTTCCACAAAGTTTGATAAATTTTGCATCACATTCTCCGGCAAGAGCTTCTGCAACAAGAGTTTTTCCAGTGCCGGGTTTTCCATACAAAATAATACCTCTATTTATATCAAGATTTTCATAAGCAAACGGGAATTTTATAGGATATAAAACGCTTCTTTTTAAAGCTTCTAATGTTTTATCCATTCTTCCAACATCTTTAAATGAAAGCTTTTTTGACGGGTTTTGAGTTATTTTATCTGTTTCTTTAGTTTTTATAGTGGACAATGCTTGAGTATTAGCATCAACAATTCTGCTTTGTTGAATTTCATCTAAATTAATAATTTTGTTTGCAAAATTTTCAGGATTTAATATCAATTCCATGTCTTCATTATCATCCAAATATTTAGAATAATCGACGGATATACCTATAGGTATATTAACGTTATTATTTATAATAACGTCTCCTTCGTCTATTTCGCATGAATCATTCGGTTCAAGAGATTCTGCTTCATTTTCCATTGCTACTAGGACTTCTTTGTCACCGATGTTAATACATGAGTACGAATCATCAGCCCCCAGTCCGAAGGCTAACGGAACTGCTAATCCACCGTGTTTTACGAATAAAATTCTCTTAATAATATCATTAAACCCGGCAACAGCTTTTCCTAAACCTTTGTGAATTTCTTCAAAGCTTCTACCAATAGCTACGATATCACCTGAGCCCATGCTGGAAAATATGTGTGACAGTTTCTTTTCTAAAGGCATTTTTTTTAGTTGATTAACATTAATTGTTGCACCAAAATTTGGTTGAGACGATTTTACATTTTCTTGTCGTTTTGGAATTGTACCCCAAGTACCAAAACCATTGATTGGATTTTCATTAAATTTGTACCTACACATAACTGCTATAAAACTATATACTCTATGATATACACTAAACCCTAAAAATCAACTACCAATTTCTAATAGTGCTTCTTTCCAATGCTCGTACAAATTTTGTAGGTAAATTTTCATGAGGATTTATTGAACCTACTAATATTGTTTTACATCCTAAGAGTTTTCCGGCTAAGATATCTGTTAAAGGTCTATCTCCCACCATAACTGCGTTTTTTGGTTCAATATTAACTGATTTTAAATATTCTCCCATTACTTTTGGATTGGGTTTATCTGCTCTACCAATAACTTTGCATGGAGCAATTCTAGTTGCATTTTCAATGTAAGTATCGCTTTTATTATTTGAAATTATTGCAACTTCAAAATCGTTTAAAAAAGTATTAAACCATTCAATTGTTTCCGGCAAAAAACTGGCTGACTTTGAAACCATAATTGTTGAATCAAGGTCAAACATAATACACTTTATGCCTTGTTGTTTGAGTTCTTCAAAATTTATTTTGTATACATTTTTTAAGTTATAGTCCGGTTTAAGAAACATTTTTCAACACTCCTGCCATACTCATTCTATTTTTACCAGCTTGGCGTAATTTTTCTTATTGTAAAATTACTCGGGCAACGCTTATTTACTACATGCACAGGTTTGCACTTCATTGATTCCACCTTTAATACCAATAGTACGAGCCATTGCATATTGATATTCTACAGGTGCATGTGCAAACTTAACCCACAAATCGTCATTTGTGTTTGCAAGCTCTAACTCTTCACCTTTTTGAGTTTTAATATCAGTTACTTGCGTAATAAATTTTTCTGAAGGTGAAATAATTTCAATATCTTCATTTTTGTAGAATTTGTTTTTGATTTTAATTCGGTACCAATCTTCTTCAGTTTGCGCCAAACCGGTAGTTTCAATTCCGTCCGAGTTATATTTACCCCCAATTTCACAAAGGAAATCTGCACCGGCTAAACCTTTTGAAATATCATAGCTATAACCGTCTTTTGGATAACCTTCTCCAAGGTAAAATCCTGTTGTATAACCACGATTACCGACTTTTAAAAGCTCTTCAAAATACGGTTGCATATCAGCATTAGGGTTTTTGAGAACAGTATCAATGGCTTCTCTATATGCTTTAGCTACTGCTGACACGTAATACAAGCTCTTAGTTCTTCCTTCAACTTTAAATGAGTCAATTCCTGCTTCAATCATATCCTTAAGATGTTTAACAAGGCATAAATCTTTTGTTGAAAGAATATGAGTACCTTTTTCATCCTGTACAATCTCTTGATACTGACCAGGGCGAGTTTCTTCAACAAGCTTATAGCTCCAGCGACAAGGTTGTGAACAGTTACCTGAATTTGCTTTTCTTTCTCCATTGGTCATATAATCGCTCAACAAACAACGACCCGAGAAAGAAACACATTGTGCTCCGTGAATAAAGCATTCAAGCTCCATATCAGGGACTTTTTGCTTGATTTCTGCAACATCTTTTATAGGGAGTTCTCTCGCTAAAATTGCACGAGTTGCACCCATATCTTGCCAGAAACGGACAGCTTCATAGTTCAAAATGTTAGCCTGAGTTGATACGTGAATATCTGTTTTTGGCATATATTTTTGAGCTAACCTCATAATTCCGACATCACTTATAATTAAAGCGTCAGGGGAAGTTTGAGTAATTCTTTCCATTGCAGATTCTAACAATTTAATATCGTTATTAAAAGCAAAAATATTAAGTGTTAAATAAGCTTTCGCTCCCATTTCGTGAGCTGTGTCAATAGCTTCCTTCAAGTTATCAAGGGTAATTAATTCACCCTTTCTCATAGCACGTAGGCTAAAATCCACCACGCCAAGATAAACAGCATCAGCGCCATATTTTATCGCATATTTAAGTTTTTCTACATTGCCAGCCGGCATCAATAATTCAGGTTTTATCATAAATTTCTACTTTGTCTTTATAAATTTCGGGATGACAGGACTCAATGAGCGTAATGCGAACGAGAGTGAGCATAGCTCGTTGTTCAGATATGCAGGTTCAAATCCTGACAATTATATTTGATTTATTATATATTTCGGGATGACAGGATTTGAACCTGCGACCCCTTCGTCCCGAACGAAGTGCGCTACCAAGCTGCGCTACATCCCGATAAGTTTGTTTTTTCATGGTCATTATACCATGATTTTAGAAAGAACGAAGTGCTACCTCTCCTCGAACGATACTCAATCGTTCTCGTCGGCAGAGTCAAGCTGCGCTACATCCCGATAAGTTTGTTTGTCAATTTACATTAACAATCAAATACTACTCCAAACACACTTCAACTTCAAATTTTCGTTTCCAAGGATATGAATACGTTATTTTAGAAAAATTCATTCCAAAAACATTACACAGCTCTTTTTCGTATAATTTCATTAAATCAGATATTTCACACGGTTCACTTATCATGCCTCTAACATTAGCTTGATATGCCCAATCATCTAAGAATCTTATTATTTGTAATTTCTTAAAAGAGTCACTGTTGTATTTTGTAGCACCCAATTTAACTTTTACTCCAGCTAACAAGCTTCCAATTGTGTTTGCAGAAGTATTCCATCCAGCGTAACCATAAAAATTGTTGTCAAGTTTAGACAAAATATCTTCAACAAAATCATTATCCGCACCATTTGCATAGCGTACATCCGCAAAAGCGTATGGTTTTGAAGGTTCAACAAAGTTCCCTTTATATTTACCCCCTGTTGCCCAGCCCATAACGAGTTCGCCCTGTTTTTCTACAAAATTATTAACAATTAAAATCAAATCTGCTTCATTTTGATTAAATACTTGTATAAATCCGCCCAGTTCAAGCTGTCCCTCAACGGATTTTTCTATAGAAACATCTTCATAGTTAGAAATTTTGTCTTTATGTTCCGGTT
>CAZHEI010000105.1:0-4699 GCA_964531425.1 uncultured Vampirovibrio sp.
ATATTAAACGACGTTATATCCTATCACCTTTATTATATCGTATTTATATATTTTTGACAAGCCCAAGAAAAATATTAAGGGAAATTCCGTTAAAAAAACGAAAAACAACTTATTTCCCACGATTTTTAATAATAATTATTATCAAAGCAATAACGCTGAGGTTTATAAATATATCCGAAATATTAAACACAGGAAAGTCAACAAAATTAAGCTTAAAGAAATCTCTTACATACCCAAACTCTATTCTTTCGTAAAGATTACACCCTATTCCTGCTATCAACATAGCTGCCCAAAATTCAGCAAAAGTCGAAAATTTTTCGGCATTTCTGATTGCATATATCAAAACTAATAACACCGCAACTAATGCAAAAATTATTAAAAATAGTTTTGAGTTTTCAAGAATACTAAACGCAGCTCCCGTATTTTGCACAAAAATTAAATCTATCAAAGGATTTTCGGGCAAATTAAAACGAACCGATTCTAAAATTAACGCTGAAAAATAGAGGTCAAAAACTACAAAAAATATAATTGATATTAAAAAATACATAATTTTATTCGTTTTTGACATTATCAGCTCCGTCTTTGGCATGAATAACATTCACACGTTTTATTGTATAACCAAAACCAGTAAGACTAAGTTTTATATCTAAATCACAAACAGAAGTTTTGGTTAGTCCTATTGAAGCAACAATGTACTCGTTCACATTTTGGGAATTAGAAGTAAAAATTCTTTCTAAAATATTATCTTCCGGCAAAGCACGAAAAACTTCTTCCGTTTTCTTTTGTGGGTATTCAACAATATCAGCAGCTAAAGATGCAATTGCAATTGTTTCTTTCGGAGGAATAAATTCCAATGTCGCTGTATAATCTTTGTTGGATTCAATAGAATCCGGAACTGTCAATTTAATATCCAAGTCTTTTGCATTACCATAAAGCATAGAAGTCGTTTCATCTAAAACCTTATCAGACACGACTTTCCATCCGTCTGCTTTCTTTTCCAGATTATAGATAGAATTTGCATAACTCTTCAATTCACCTTCATAAGCTTTTGTCATTTCTATTTCAGCAAAAGAAGTTTCAACTAACTCAACAGTCGCTTTATTTCCGTCTATTTCTATTTTCTTAATATCAATTCCGTATTTAATATTACCAAAAGTTTTCCAAATATCTTTAACAAGACTTGAATAGACATCCAGATTAAAACCATCTGCGTTTACATATTGAGAATCATAAGTTTTTATAAAGTGCTCAAAATCGGTTTTGTTTGCATAACGAACTTGCGCTTTCAAAACTTTTTCCACAGCTTTCTCTTCCTTGTTTTTTGGATTAAAACTCCAAGCAAAACAAGGTTGAATTAGCAATGTGAATACAAACAACAGTGTTATTAATCTTTTCATAAGAAAATTATACTCTAAAAAGCCGAATCTTTGAATAAATTAAACAGAGGAATTGTACAAACCCCTATTCTTATGTTATAATCCTTCTATTGTTATTTAATCTGGGAGAAATTATGGCAACAGTAGATTTAGACAACGAATTTTTGGAGTTGTTTTATAATATAACTAACTCAAAAGCCCCTCAGGAACCAAATCTTATCGATTTAAAGAAACAACTTATTAATGTTGTTGATACGTTAAAAGAGCTTAACAACAATGCTAAAAAGCCTATTTATAGCAAAGCTCTTGCTAATGACAAAGAAATTGAAGAAACAACTTCAGGTCCGGCAATCCTTGTTGTTGACGATTTAGGTGTAATAACTTATCAATTAAAAGTTTTATTATCACAATTTGATTTGGATATAGATTGTTCTCAAGAAATTTATGATGCTGTAAATAAATATAAAAAACGCAAGTACGCTTATGTTGTTATGGATTTATTTATCCCTACTGAAAGAGAAGGATTTATACTACTTACAGAATTAAAAAAACTTGCTGCTTCTTACGGAGTAGAAACCGTAATTGGAGTAATTACAGCATCTCCACGTAAAGAAATTGAAGCTCAATGTAGAGTAAGAGGAGCTGATTTCTTCCTTGAAAAAAATAATGATTGGCAAAGCCAACTTACAAAAACAATGAATAGTTATATTAATGCAGGAAAAGAAGATGAGGAAGATTGGTAGTAAGAATTTAAAATTCTACCAGTAAAACTAGATTATGGAACAACAATCTTTATTTTCAGTAATTTCTCCAATAATGGTCGGACCTTCCAGCTCCCACACAGCAGGTGCGGTTCGATTGGGTTTAATGGCAAGAAATATTTATAAAAATTCTTTTAAAAAGGTAAAATTTGTTTTGTATAATTCTTTTGCAACTACCGGTTTTGGACATGGCACAGACAAAGGTTTGCTTGCCGGTCTTTTAGGATGCAGCGTAGATGATTCAAGAATTAAAAATGTATTTGAAACAGTTAAAGATATTGAATATTCATATGACTACGTTCAAGATATTTCTCGTTTTCCGAACAGTGTTGATATTATAATTGATGACAAAATGAAAATTTCCGGAGATTCAGTTGGCGCCGGAGAAATCCTTATTAATAGCATTGACGAATTCCCTGTTTCTATAAATGGAACTTATGACACGCTATTAATGATTTATAAAGACAAACCCGGCATGATTTCAAAAGTAAGCGATATTATACAAAAAGACAATATTAATATTGCGACCTTGCATTGCGGTAGAAGTTCAAAAGGTGGCATAGCTTCTATGTGTATTGAGTTGGATGTTCCGGCTGGAGAAAATATTGTAAAAACCATCAAAACGTTAGATGATGTATTTTTTGTAACAAATGTTAGGAAACTAAAATAATGACTATATTATCGTTTGAAGAATTATCAAACATTTCTAAAGAACAAGATTTGCCAATTTATGAAATTGCACAACGAGAAGAAGCTAACCTTGCAGAAGTTAGCATTGAAGAAATTCGTTCTAAAACATTAACAACCCTAAATGCGATGAAAGATGCAATTAAAAGCGGTTTGGTGTCTACTGAAAAATCCGTTTCCAATTGGTGTGGAGATGATGCCGTAAAACTTGTGGCTCGTTACAAGAAAAAAGGAGCGCTTTTAGGTAAAATTTTTGAAAAAATAACAACTTACGCAATTGCAACAGCAGAAGAGAACCTAAGAATGGGTAGAATCGTTGCCTGCCCGACTGCCGGTTCTTGCGGAATTGTTCCTTCCGTTCTTATTTCCGTTGCAGAAGAATTAAATATACCGGAAGAAAAACAAATTAATGCACTTTTGACAGCCGGAATGATTGGTTTAATCGTATCTTACAAGGTTAGACTCGCCGGTGCAGTAGCCGGATGTCAAGCTGAGTGCGGAGTTGCTTCTGCTATGGCAGCCGCTGCTCTTACAGAAATGCTGGATGGTTCAACTGAAGAAATATTACAGGCAACAGCGTTAGCTTTGAAAAACATTTTAGGTTTAACTTGTGACCCTGTATGCGGATTGGTTGAAGTTCCTTGCATAAAACGAAATGCGTTTTTAGGAGTTCATGCCGTAACTGCCTCTGAATTAGCATTATCAGGAGTAGAAAGCAAAATCCCTGTTGACGAGGTTGTAGATACTCTGAGAATTACAGGACAATTAATGTCACCTCTTTTGAAAGAAACATCTCAAGGAGGGTTGGCAAAAACTAAAACAGGTTTAGAACTTGAGAAAAAACTATTTAAACAATAAAAAAGAGCCTTAAAAGGCTCTTTTTTATTATAATACTATGATTTTAGAACTGTTCTAAAAATCTTTTATCGTTATTAAAGAACAATCTGATATCATCGACTGCATATTTTAACATTGCAAGTCTTTCAACTCCCATACCAAAAGCAAATCCGGAATATACATCAGGATCAATTCCAACACCTTTTAACACATTTACGTCAACCATACCGCAACCAAGAACTTCTAACCAACCTGTTCCGCTACAAGTACGGCAACCTTTGCCTTGGCACATAATACATTGAACATCAACTTCCGCAGATGGTTCTGTGAAAGGGAAGAAACTGCTTCTAAAACGAGTTGGTCTTGCAGCGCCAAAATATTGTCTGATGAATTCGTTCAAAACCCCTTTTAAATCTCCAAATGTAATGTCTTTATCAACATATAACCCTTCTATTTGGTGGAAAAAGTTGTTCTTACGAGCATTGATGTTTTCGTTTCTATAAACTCTCCCCGGTGCAATAACTTTAATTGGAGGTTTTTGATTTTCCATAACGTGAATTTGTGCACCGGAAGTTTGGCTCCTTAAAACAACATTTGATGCAATATTTGCGTAAAACGTATCCTGAACATCACGAGCCGGATGGTCTTTAGGTACATTTAGCATATCAAAATTATAATATTCCGTTTCAACTTCCGGAGATAAATTCGGTGCAACAACTGAAAAACCAAGGTTTTGAAATATTGTTACGATTTCATTTGTTGTTTGAGTAAGCGGATGAACTTTTCCCATTGGTATAGATTTACCGCTTAAAGTAATATCAATTCTGTCTTTTTGAAGTTTTTCATTTAATTCTTTTTGATAAAAAGCTTCATGTTTTGATTTTAATCGAGTTTCCAAGTCTTCTGCAATTTGGTTTGCAAATGCACCAACTGTTCTTTTTTCTTCATCAGACAAATCTTTTAACCCTTTTTTAATAGAATTAAACTCGCCTTTTCTACTTAAATACTTAAGTCTTATTTCATCAATTTCTGCAATTG
>CAZHEI010000106.1:0-4630 GCA_964531425.1 uncultured Vampirovibrio sp.
TCTAAAATTTCGCCTTTAAATATTTTCTCAGTTTCTCCTTCTAATGGAGTTTTTAATTTTATACTAATTCTGCGACCTTTGAAAATTATAAACTCTTTATGAGATTTAAATTTACGTTCTAGCCCCGGAGATGAAACTTCCAGATAGTACTTTACCGGAATTAATTCATCCAAAAAATCATTCAAACTTCTTGTAACATTTTCACAATCATCAAGAGTTATATCTCGTTCATAAGAATATAAATAAATTCTTAAAAACCATCTGTGATTTTCCTTAACAAATTCAATTTCTATCGGTATAAGGTTAAATCTTACAGCAGTGTTTTCAATAAGCGGTGTAATTTTTTCCAGTATTTCTAGCCTGTTTATTTCTTGTTTCATCTCTTACCCTCTTAATGTTTGTAAGTTCTGATAGAAGTGAAATTCGCTCCTATATATAAAAAAAGAACGGAGTTTTGAAACCGTTCTTCTTTAAGAAACTATTCACAATGAGATTATAACAAATAGTTTTATCTTTGTAAATCTATTTATTAAGCTTTATGAAGATTTTTGGTTATGCTTCGAATTTACAAACTTCTTACAAAAAGCTACTACTAAACCAATGACAAAAGCTATTGGAGAAGCGAATGGAACAGGAACAATTAACCCTATTGCTGAATACTTCAGAGGAGTTTTTAAAAAGTCATTTCTTTTTATTGTACGTGCAGTTTTTTGCAAAACTCCCTTCGCCTGACGTAATTCCAGACTTTTACTAGTAGGTTGATAATAATCTGTTGCCCCTGTTATTTTCATATAACAATTTTCGCACAAACAAAAAACAATATTCAGTGTTTGTTTATGATATTATAAACTTAAAGCAGTTTTAATTAAGAAGGAATATATTATGACAGAACAACAAACAAAAGAACCTATCTCGGCAAGAGATTCAATAAGACAAACAAGAATTCAAAAATTAGCAGAATTAGCAGACAAAGGAATTAATCCATATCCTTATGTGTTTGATAAAAATGCAAATGCTGCTGATTTGCAAGAAAAATACAAAGACCTTGAAGCAGGCGTTGAAACTGATGATGAATATTCTGTAGCCGGTCGTATCATGGCAATTCGTAACAGCGGAATGTTTATTGATTTAATGGATGTTACAGGTAAAATTCAAATATTTTCACATAAAGAAAACATGCCGGAAGATGCAATCAAGACGTTGAAACTTGTTGATATTGGAGACATTGTTGGTTTCACTGGAACAATAAGAAGAACTCCTCGTGGAGAACTTTCTATAAAAGCTACAAGCTATAAGATTCTTTCAAAATCTTTGCTACCACTTCCAAACAAACAAATTAGCGAAGAAAAATTAGAACAATTAAAGTCATACCACACTATGTCTGATACTGAAACAAAATATAGACAAAGATATTTGGACTTAATTGTAAATGAAAGTACTCGTGATACATTAAGAAAAAGAAGTTTGATTATTCAAAAAGTACGTGAATACTTATACAAACAAGGATTTATTGAAGTTGAAACTCCAATGTTGCATACTCAAGCATCAGGAGCTAATGCAAGACCATTTATCACTCACCATAACGCATTAGATATGGATTTAACATTAAGAATTGCGCCTGAACTTCATTTAAAAAGACTTATGGTAGGTGGATTGCACGATAAAATTTTTGAACTTTCAAGATGTTTTAGAAATGAAGGTATTGACACTCGTCACAATCCGGAATTCACAATGATTGAGCTTTATCAATCTTATGTTGATTATAATGAAATGATGTCATTAACAGAAAATCTTGTTGCGTATGTAGCTCAAGAAGTTCTTGGAACGACAAAAATCCAATACGGAGAACACGAAATCGATTTGACTCCGCCTTGGGATAGAAAAACTATGATTGGTGCTATCAAAGAATACACAGGTGTTGATTTTGGCGAATTCTTTACTGCAAAAGAAGCTTTTGAAACAGCTAAAACTATGCATGTCGAAGTTGATGAGGAAATGAATTGGGGACAAATTATTGAAGCTGTATTTGAAGAAAAAGTTGAGCCTAACATGATTCAACCAATACACATTATTGATTATCCTCGTGAAATTTCTCCGCTTGCAAAAGTTCATAGAGATAACGATAGACTAACAGAACGTTTTGAAACTCGAGTTAACGGTTGGGAAATTGCAAATGCATTTTCTGAACTTACTGACCCGATTGACCAAAGACATCGTTTTGAAGCTCAAGCTTTAGCAAAAGCTAATGGGGATGAAGAAGCTATGGAAATTGATGAAGATTATATCAATGCTCTTGAATACGGCTTGGCTCCAACAGGTGGAATGGGAATGGGAATCGACAGATTAGTTATGTTGCTTACTAACTCTCAAACTATCAGAGATGTAATCGCATTCCCTACATTGAAAAAAGTTGAAAACTAGAATTATTTAATAAGATAAAAGAGGGTGACTAAAAAGTCATCCTCTTATTTTTTTTATCATTTAGACTAATTTTATTATCATAATTGTTCATAATTCTCTCATTCTATCTTTTTAGATAAATATTATTAAATCAAATGCTATGGATAAAAATCTTGGATATCTTAGGAATATTGTATTAATGTAGACTTGATTTTAAATAATAAATCAAAGCTTTATATTTAGCTTCAAAACTATTTAAAAAATCTGTAGAATTAAGTTGTTCTTGTATTTGTTTTTTACAGCCATTCAAAATTGATTGTTTTACAACGATTTCATCATTAAAAGATTTTAAACCTAGTAATATATTTTGGTCACGATCCTTTTTTTCTACGCATAAAAAAGCTTCTTTAACATATAAATCCCTAATTTTAGGAAGGCACAACAAACTTTTATCTTCCAATGAGAGTAACAATTGTTTATTTTCCAGAATAAAATTACCTACATCTTTTATTGAAACAGCACTGTAGTTCATTGCCCTTTGAGTTATTTTAATAAGATTTTTATTGTTAGAAATTCTTAGCATATAAATATTTTAGCTATTATTCCAGAGTATTATGTGGTGGATTCGGAGTTGTGTAGGTATCACCTTCATCATAGTAATATTTGCCATTTTTCTTTAACATCTTTTTATATTCTTTGCGTTCGTCTATGGACATTTTCTCCATTTTTGCAATGTCTTCAGGATAATACAAGGCTCTTTTTAGTTTGATTCCAGCAACATCCTCTGATGTAGAAATACAATTTGGTATATCTCTAGTTTTTATGTACTCGTGTTGAAACTTATCACCTTCATGTAACACTTTATCGCCACCTTCTTTTTTTATTTTCATAAAAACATCTGCAAGCAACGATTTTAGTTTAATTTTGCTATTAAGATAAAATCGTTTTACTCCGGAATCTGATGATAATTTGATATTATTGCAGGCTTGTCGATTTATTTTCATAATAACTCCTTATTATAATTTTAACACTTATTCCAAAGGCGTCAATGGAACTCTTTGTAATACGATTGCAAATATTTCCCAACGTTTTTTTTCTTCATCAAAAATAACGTCAAGAATTGAAAGTTCGGAATTCCTTTGTATTAAAAATTCTGACTCTGATTCTCTTTCAATATTATAGCTTTCTATCATAGTCCCCTTTGTATTTGCAGGAACTTCTAAGTGCCACAATATTTTTTCAGCTCTAACTTCTGCATCATTAATATCAAATGCTGTGGATAAAAATCTAGGATATTCAAAATCTATATCCATTAATACATCTGCGATAAAAGCTTCTCTAGATTCTTTATCACAAGTTTCATATTTAACCATCTCTTCACGCAAAAGAACTCCATCAGATATTTCTTTATTACCAAATATCCAATAAGAAGTCTCTCCTCTATATACATTGATATTGTCGTTTATTGGACTATCTGCAATATATTTTGATATTTCTTCAATCATTTCTTTAATTTCAGAAGTCATTTTTACGTTTTTCGTTAAAGCTCCATTTATTTCATTTGAATTAATTTTATACGTAATTAAAGGCTGAATTAGTTTTTGAGGCTTTTCTATAATACCTTTTGCAATTATATCCCAAATCTTTTCATCGAAGTTTAGATACATATCAACTTTTTTAATATTTCTTATTATACGTGCAAAAATAGCAAGTTTTTCAATACTTGAAATTTCATCCGTTCCAGATTTTGTTAACCACAATTTTTTATATCTACCATTGTGTAAGTTGAACAATTTAGCAATTATTTCATAATCTTTTATGTCAAAAGTTCTGTTAAAATCAACAATATGCTTTTCAGGATTTATTTTTGGTATGGTTTCTAAAATACTTTTCATAAAAAAGTTCTTTTTATCAAGTTGTCCGCTTAGAAATAGTTCTCTTATATCATTTGCTGTTACTTTATTCTTAATTAACAATTTTAAATAAGTACTTTTATCAATCGCATAATCAATATCAACTTTATTAACTAATAAATCTTTGATTATATCTGTGTGTACAACATTCCCCTCCGCATCCACATGCACATTGTTTTTGCCGAAGAGTTTTTGTGAACCTTTACCGACAGCTTTCATACCACCACCGAGGATAGGAGCCATAAATAATCCGCCAGCTCCACCTTCAAATGTAGACGCTGCGATTTCGCCCCAGTTAAGCTCTTCACCGTTTTCAA
>CAZHEI010000107.1:0-4571 GCA_964531425.1 uncultured Vampirovibrio sp.
CTCACTCTAGAGTATTGATTCACCAACCTTTAGGTGGTGCTCAAGGTCAAGCTACTGATATTGAAATTCAAGCACAAGAAATTTTGAGGATTAAAAAGACCTTGAATGAAATCATGGCTTCAAATACAGGTCAATCAATCAAGAAAATTGAAAAAGACACTGACCGTGATTATATCATGACACCGCAAGAAGCTCTTGAATACGGTATGATTGATAAAGTTATTACCAAAGAGGGGTAACTGGGTAAATAGAATAATGTAGGGTGGGTAAAGCGTAGCATACCCACCGCAAGATAAAAAAACGAATTGACAATGTAGGGTGGAGAAAACAAATTGTACCCACCGCAAAACAAAAAAACAACAGCAAATTAGGAGACAGTAATGTCAGGTAACGATAGATTAAAATGTTCATTTTGTGGAAAAACACAAGATCAAGTAAAGAAATTAATTGCAGGTCCGGATGTATTCATTTGTGATGAATGTGTAGAACTTTGTAATGAGATTCTTGATGAAGAGTTTTTTGAAGGAAAGGATAAAAAGGCTGAATCTAAAGATGGTGAACAACATGTAGAGTCTGAAGAAAAAGCTATTCCAAAACCGCATGAAATCAAAGCATACCTTGATGAACACATTGTTGGGCAAAATGATGCAAAAAAAGTGTTATCAGTTGCTGTTTATAACCATTACAAGCGTCTAAAACATAATAAAAAAGAAGATACTAACGGTGTTGAAATCCAAAAATCTAATATTTTATTAGTAGGACCTACCGGTAGCGGTAAAACTTTATTGGCTCAAACTCTTGCCAAAATGCTTGATGTACCATTTGCCGTTGCTGATGCAACAACATTAACTGAAGCAGGTTACGTGGGCGACGATGTAGAAAATATTCTCTTGAGATTATACCAAAATGCTGATTATGATGCTAAAAAAGCTGAAAGAGGCATTATTTATATTGATGAAATTGACAAAATCGCACGCAAATCTGAAAACACATCTATCACAAGAGATGTTTCAGGAGAAGGTGTTCAACAAGCTTTATTGAAACTTATCGAAGGAACTGTAGCAAATGTTCCTCCTCAAGGCGGTAGAAAACACCCTCAAGCAGAAATGATTCAAATTGATACAAGCAATATTCTGTTTATTGTTGGTGGTGCGTTCGTTGATTTAGACAAAATAATTGAACATCGTGTACAAGACGGTTCTTCAATTGGATTTGGTAAATCCGCACCAACTCAAGCTGAAAAAGAATTGGCATCTGCAAAAATGCTTAAGAAATTACAACCGGAAGACTTGCTTAAATTTGGTTTGATACCTGAATTTATTGGTCGTATACCTGTTTACGCTGTTCTTGATGCATTGGATGAAGCAACTTTAAAAATGATTCTTACAGAACCTAAGAATGCCGTATTGAAACAGTACAAATGTTTACTTGCAATGGATGGAGTTGAGCTTAATTTTAATCCTGATGCAGTTGATTTAATTGCACAAAAAGCTATCAAACGTAAAACAGGGGCAAGAGCGTTGCGTTCTATTGTTGAGGAATTGATGCTGGATATTATGTATGAAATTCCGTCTGACTCTTCAATCAAATCATTTACAATAACCAAAGAAATGGTTGAAAAAGAAGAAGAAAAATACGAAACAAAAAATGCAGATTTGATACAAATGCCTCAAAAATCAAAATCTGAAATAGCATAAAATTTATGAATGAAAAAGAAAAAATGCTAACAGGAAAACTTTATAATCCCGCTCTCGATGGTTTGCCAAAAGAGCGGTTTTATGCAAAGAGCTTGTGCTATAAGTATAACTTGATTTCACCTGATAATATTGAAACAAAGTACGATATTATAAAAAAATTATTTGGTAAAGTAGGAGATAACTTTCTGATAGAACCTTCTTTTCAATGTGATTACGGTTATAATATCGAAATTGGGAACAATTTTTATTCTAATCATAATCTCGTTATACTTGATTGTGCAAAAGTTTGTTTTGGCGATAATGTTTTTATTGGACCTAATTGTGGTTTTTACACAGCCGAACATCCACTTGATTATGAAACACGAAATTCCGGTCTGGAATTCGCTAAACCAATAACTATTGGCAATAATGTTTGGTTTGGAGGAAATGTTACTGTTATTGGGGGAGTTACGATAGGCGATAATGTTGTAATTGGAGCTGCGAGTGTTATTACAAAAAACATTCCTTCTAATACATTAGCAGTCGGGAATCCTTGTAGAGTAATAAAAAACATTTAATCTTATTATTTGCCAAAATCACGCAATTATTGTATCATTGATAGATATAAGGGAGAGAATAAATGGAATTTTTTAGCGTTGATTTTTTAATCAGAATCTCAGTTGCTCTTGCTTTGGGTTTTATTCTTGGTTTAGAACGTGAATTAACAAATAAATATGCTGGATTAAGAACTCATATTTTGGTATGTTTAGGAGCGTGTGCTTTTACAATAATTTCTATATATGGTTTCCCGACTTTTGCAACGGGAGATAATGTTATTGTTGACCATTCAACAGGAATAAGGGATACAGGACGTGTAGCTGCACAAATTGTCTCAGGTATCGGATTTATAGGTGCCGGTGCTGTTTTAAGAAATGGTCCAATGATTATAGGGCTTACTACTGCCGCTACGTTGTGGATAAGTGCGGCAATCGGTATGACTTGTGGGGTTGGAATGTATGATGTTGCTGTTATAACAACAATTTCAGCTGTTGCAGTTTTGACAATAGTTCGAGTTTTTGAAAGAAAAATACTCCCTTCAAATTTCAAAAAAACTAGAAGATTCAAAATTACAATATACTGTAGCGGAGAAGATGTAGGCAAAATTCAAGAATTTTTAACCTCAAATGTACAGCAAATTTTAGATTTTTCAACAAAAAAATTAATTGAAAATCCTGAAAAATCTAAAGTTACATCAACATTTGAATATAACCGAAAAAAAGTTATGTTCAATATTTATGATAAATTAAGCGAAATCTGCTCTACAGATGCTGTAACAATACAGGAACTCAATGATTAAAGAAAAAACGAAAAATACAAAATACAATTTTAAAAAATCAAAAACACAGATTATAACAGAATATGTAAGAACTGTGTTGAGTTCTTTTATGGTTGCAATTATTGTAACTACTTGTCTTACAATACATGCCAGAAATGAGATTATAAAGGATATTTTTGCAAATAAAGAACAACAAAACCTAATGGATAAAAAAGTTGCTCAAGAAATTATTGCGTACACGGATATCTTAGATGGGTTAAGTAAAAAAACATATTCAGTATGTTTGCATGCAGGAGAGATTTGTGAAGTTGCAGGGAATTATGCAGATGCTCAAAAAGCTTATGAATTAGCGATAGAAAAAGCAAAACCAAATTCCTATAAACCTTATTATAAACTTATATGCGTTCTTGTAGCACAAGAAAAATTTGATATGGCAAATGCTGTTTTAAATAATATTAATGATTATACAGACAAACAGTTGATAAAATTTAAAACACGCTCATACATAACAATGGGAGATAAATATTACTCTATCGGGAAATTTTTGTCAGCCGCAAAATCTTACGAAAAAGCAAAATTTTATTATGATAAGTTCTCTAAAAAAGACCACGTAATAGAAGATTCTATAAAAAGAAGAATAATAAATTCTTATGTTCAAGTCGCAGATATTATGGTAAAAACCGGTTTGAATTCGGAAGCAACCAGATTCTTGAAAAAAGCAGAATTTTATAATCCGGAAGACTACAAAATTAGGTATAAGCTTGCTATCGTCTTATCTGATTCCGACCCAGAAAAATCTGTTGAGTATTTTGAACCTTTACTAAAAGAAATTCCTCAAGAAATTGATTATGGAGTTTATAATACAGCCTTAATGAAAGCTGCAAATATAGCAGATTTAGATGGACGAACAACCCAAGCAAAATATTATCGTTATAAAATTCGTTCAATTGATATGTTTGTTAATAGAAAAGTCGTTTATAAAAACGATATAGAAATAACTTTAAAATCTTTTAGTGTAAAAAAAGTATTATTTACATACCCTTTAAAAGCTATTTATCAATTTGCCAATATATCAAATGCAGATATGATAAATTTAAAAGGGGATTTTGTACTCTGCGTGAATGATAAACCGATTGAAACTGTTACTAAAACTGTTTCAAACAAAGAGAAACCTCTTTTATCGGGAGTTCTTGAGCCAAATGAGGTTAGTTTAAATTTTAAAACAAAAATCTTTACAAAAAAAGAATTAGAAAATTACACGATTAAAATTTATTTGTATAAAGATGAGAAGTATAAAACTCTCGTTTCTGAAAATACTATTCCAATGAAATCCTTTTAATTTACAGAGTTTTCAAGATTAAAAGGCTGGATTCCCAAGCCTTCGGCTTGAGAATGACAACAAGCTGGTAGGCGGAATTCCGGTTTATTGTCATCCTCGAACGTAGTTCGGGAAACCAGCTAGTTCAATGGAAAATGGAAAGTGGAAAAAGGAAAATTTTTACAGAGTTTTTCAAGAAAAAACCTGTAACCCCGATTCACTATTCACGAAGAAACTGGAT
>CAZHEI010000108.1:0-4536 GCA_964531425.1 uncultured Vampirovibrio sp.
ACCGAATAATTCTGTATCAAATGAAACCATTACAAGACCTTCTTTATTTTTAGCCATTTTGTAATCGTTTAACAAATGATAAATCATAGTTGTATAGTGGTCAGAATTTTCATTGATTTTATTCATTGCAAGCACCGGATCATAAAGCATTTTATCTCCCAAATCCGTAGTAGGAGATGTTATTCTCCAATAGTGCATGCCTGATTTGTCATCTTTTTTGTGAAATTCTCTGAAACATCCATCTCCAGGATAACCATCCGCAGCTGACCAAACTTGATATCCTGCTCTATCGTTACGTCCCATTACAGCAACTTGTGCATCAGGTAACCAGTAAGCAGAATAAGTATCATAACCTGTAGCAGGTCTTTCAGGCAGCGGAATGTATTCAATGTTACCATACATACCAATTACACGTCTGTTTCCGATTGAATTTCCACCTTCAATTACGTGAGATTCTGTAAAGAAATAGTGTATATCATTGTTTTGAAGTGTAACTTCAATCGCAGGTCTCCAATGTTTTTTACCATCTTTGCCTACGTATTCATATCCTTGACGGTAAGCACATTCAGGAAGCCAAGCTCCCATAGCTTTTTTACCAAACAATCTTTTTGTTGTATCTTGACCAACTTTAAATTGAGCATTCAAGTTGCTATCAGTAGCCAACAATGGAGAAAATCCGTGAGTAGCTCCTGATGTTGTAATTTCAATACAACCTAAATCTTGATATTTTTTGAAATACTTAACTAAATCCATTTCGTATTTATTAACAAAATCATCTCTTAATTTGTTCCACAAATCAAAATAATACTTTGCCAAATATTTTAAATGTTGAGAATGAGCAACTTTTGGATCCGGATATCTTTCCAAATCCTTTGAAACAGATTTAATTCTAGAATCAATATATTCAACAAATCCTTGCTGCAAATGCTTATCAGCCAATTGTTCAGCAAGAATCGGAGTTATGCCTACCGTTAATTTTGCTTTTATTCCTTCATCATATAATTCAGAAATCGCATTCAATAGGGGAACATAAGTCTCCGCCATACACTCATAAAGATTCTCTTCTCCGAATGGCCACATTCCAGCTTTTCTGTAATATGGCAAATGGCTGTGTAACATAAATACAAATTGTCCTACTGACATCTAAGCCTCCATTCATTTGTTTACGGATATATATTTTCACATTATTATTTATAACACAATTCTAACAAAAAAATAACTCTTTAGTATTAGTTCATCTGAATAATGTTACAATTGTTTACTATATTATAGCCCTTTGGTTTTAAAAAGGTAGTTATATATGGATTATATCTCATTATATTTGTTATTCAATCGTAAACACAAAATCATCATTCATTGAACAAGTCACACAGAAATCTGTTTCTGCAACAACATTTTCCGAATAATTTTTGAATGTAGTTCCGACTCGTCCTCTATAATCATTAGACAAAAATGGACAAGAATATATTCCATTTATTCCAAGCGTTCTTCCATGCATACAATCAGTGCGATAAGCTGTTTTCTCTAAATTTTTATCGCCGGAATTAGGGTATGATGAGTTGATTTTTACTTCAGCACTATAAATTTCATTGTCTTTGAATAATTGATTAAATTTTTCCAAAATCAGAGTTTTTTCTAAATTATAATGATTTTGAATTAGTAACATAGATGAAAAATTGTATCTGGATAAAGTTTTAAGTGCAAAAATTGTTTGTCTAAAATTCCCTCTATATTTAACTTTGTCACTCTCTAGTTCATCAAAATGCGCAAGTGATAATTCGAAAAATATTTGATTATTTCCTTCTGATTCAACTTTGTTTAAAAATCTAATTTTCTTTTCATTTAAAAAACTACCGTTTGTACAAATACAAACATTGCATCGCTTTAAACACAACCTCAATATTGCATTGAAATCCGGATGAGTCATGGGTTCTGCTCCGGTTAAGTAAATACAATGAAGATTTTCATATTTAGTATCATCAAGAGCTTCTTTGATTCTATCTAAAGAAATAAAATCTTTTACTAATTTAGAACTTGTTGGTAAATCAAGGTAACAATGTTTGCATCTGTGATTGCAATTTTTTGCGGTCAATTCAATAAAAATGTTGTTAAGTTCTTTTAATTTGTAAATTGGTGCTGAATATATGTTTGTCATCTCTCCTCCTTATCGTTGATAAAATATTCTATTCAGTTAAAAGAGAAAATAAAATTATCACATTAGAGATAAAAACATACCCTGTAAGGTAATTTAGTAAATATAAGATTAATTTTATAGAAACAGAGTGCGATAGATACCGCACTCTGTAAAATGTAATTAGTAAATTTCTTTTTCTAGTTTTTCTTTAATTTTTTCAGATTCTTCATGTTCTTCAATCATTTTTTGCAAGCTTTCCGGATAAACTGTATTTGGAGCAAGAGCTTCTTCTTGCAAGCCTTTTTCAAGCAACTCGACTTCTTTCTCCAAAAGTTTTTTATCTGCTCTAACAACATCTCGACCAATATGGTCAGAAATAATTGTTATAGTGCTTTCTGTTGGAGAGCCAAGCTCATTTTGTTTTCTCTGGATATCATAACTTACCCAATTCGAAGGTAATTCATTAATTTTTGCGTAATCCATATTTGTTCCTAATCGTTTATCAACTTGTG
The DNA here is from genome assembly GCA_964531425.1 of uncultured Vampirovibrio sp. Taxonomy (GTDB): domain Bacteria; phylum Cyanobacteriota; class Vampirovibrionia; order Gastranaerophilales; family Gastranaerophilaceae; genus CAG-196. The sequence goes on from CAZHEI010000108.1 coordinate 2,647, forward strand.
AAGTCAAAATATCCGTTACATATTCTTTCTGAGATTTAAACCTACAAGGAATAATAATATTTTCTCCGATAATTTCTTCAGGATCACGTTTTTCATTCTTTTTAAACAATTCTGCAACTGTTTGTAAATGTCCTAATTCGACATCAAGCATAAATTCCCAAATCTTTTTAATTTCTTCATTAACTTCATCTTCTACACAAGTATAATAGTTGCAAACTTCTGTAAATTCATGGAGTAAAAGTTTTTCATAAAGATTCTCAGTTGGGTCAATCAAAGATTCATACATAGTTACGTGTTCTTCTTCAACATCCTTAATTTCGGCATAAGTTTCTCTCAAAATATGATTTCCATAACAAAATCCATGTTCTGCATAATAGTTATGAGTTTGTTGTTCGGCGGAAACAAGGGTTAAAATATTAACTTTTGTTTGAGGTTCAGTTTTGTATTTGTCATAGTGTTTTCTAACTCTTAAAGCGTTACAATTGTGATGATGCTGTGTTGGACGTCCGACAATTACATCTGTTTGAGCTTGTACAATTTCATTGGGGCAAATACCTTCTTCCATATAAGCCCATTGAGCGTATCTGTAAAGGTGGTCAAAATCTTCTAACAATCCAAAATCATAAGTTTCTTTTACATATTCATTAGGTTCGTTTTGTGCTAGCCAAGCTGTTAAATCAACTGCAACTTGTTCATAACCCAAAGTTGTTTCTAAAACAGATTGATCTTTTGGGGCAAGCCAATTGACTGTTGTTTGTTGCTGGTCTTCAATTCTTCTTAATTGCGAAACAATTTTTGTATCTTCAATATCAGGGCAGAGTCTTGAAAAAACATGTTTAAAATTCCAAGCTTCAATTTCTATTCCGTTCATAAGAATTTGCCTTGTTCTTGTATAACAATCAATATCTGATTTATTATAAGGTTCTTTTACAATCAAATGCCAATTTCGTAATTGTTTTTCTAATGGCAATCCCTTTTCTTTTAGTGCATTAAATGTCATATTTTCTCCTTTTTGTTTTATCGGATTTATTTATCCGACTTGCATTTTTCATATTCAAAATTGCACAAATAAACAAAAATCGGATTCCCATTTATGGGAATCCGATTGACTAATGCTTGTTTAATTGAATTGTAAAATAGTTTATGTTGTTGGTGTAAGTTCGACTTTCATTTGTTATCCTTGATAATATATTTATTTAAATCAATATTATGTCTTTTGAAAAATTCATCTAATTCTGGCGAATCAACATGATAATTGTCATCATAATAAAATCGACCAATTTTATCTAAATAGCTCATATAATCCAATTCCTCATCTTCGGTCATTGTTTTCATTTTTTCAATATCTTCTGGATAGTAACACCTTCTCTTTGCAATGGTATTATTTCTGTATGTACTGTCTGCTCCCTCACACCAGTTAGGATACTTGCGAGATACTATTTTTTCTCTTTTGGGTGTAGTTGAACTTTTTTCAAATGTATCTTTTACAAGAGGTTTCAACTTCCCAACAAAAAATCGTCTTATTTTACCAAAGATATTTGTTTTTTGATTTGTTATTGTTGGTGTTAATTCGACTTTCATTTATTGTCCTTGATAATATATTTATTCATGTCAAGTCCGTATTCTTTTGCAATAGCATCTAACTCTGGTGCATCAACATGATAATTGTCATCATAAAAGATTTTGCCTTCTTTATATAATTGTCTTTTGAAGAGAATAGCTTCGTCTTCTGTCATAGATTTCATTTTTTCAATATCTTCAGGATAATAACAAATTCTTTCAGCAATAGTATTATTTCTGTATGTACTATCCGGTCCTTCACACCAGTTTGGATATTTGCGGAAAGTTATTACTTCATCTTTCGGCAATCTGCAATATTTTCTTTCAAAT
>CAZHEI010000109.1:0-4212 GCA_964531425.1 uncultured Vampirovibrio sp.
TCATGATTAATTCAATTGATACAAGCAATACACCAATGCTCATGCCGGCTTTCAATGGAATGTTCATAATGTCTAATGGGTTGCCTTTTAGAGCTGTAAATGCAGTTCTTGAGTTTGCAAGAGTATTCATTCTGATACCAAACCATGCTACCAAATATGAACCCAAAATACCAAGAACAGACCAGCCTAAAATTGTGAATACTGCACTAGCTTTCATTCCTTGTAAATACCAGAAATAGAAAGCAATACACAAACCAATTAAAACTTCCAATGCAAGCAAGAATTTACCTTGTTGTACAAGATAAGTCTTACAAGTTTCAAAAATTGTGTTTCCAACTTCTGCCATCGCAGCATGTACTTCTACTCTTTTTACCTTGCAGAACTCAATAAGTCCGAATACAACACCAAGAACAGAAATAATTAAGCCCCATATAAGAAGGCTATAACTATCTTGACTGATGGATTTAATATCCGGAACTACAAGAGAAGCTTCTCCGGCAAAAACAGGAGCACACATCAATGCAAACAATGACGCAATCAATGTTTTTTTCATAATAACTCTCTCCTTTTAAAGTGTAATTCCTTTTAAAACACTAAATTATGGTTTTATTATAACTAATAAAACAAGTTAAAACAAGTAGTCTAAAACTATTTTTCTATAAGTAAAAAATGATATTTATTATAAAATCAGCAAAAAGCATATAGACGGTTGATAGAACTGCTGCTTTTGTTGTAGAAGTTCCAACATCTTTTGCGCCACCAGTTGTTTGATAACCTTGTGTTGCACAGACTAGAGCTATTAAAATTCCAAAAACAAATGCTTTCAATAAACTTATATAAATATCTTTTGTACTCAACCAAAGCCAAACTGAATTTATATATCTTGCCGGATGAAGTCCTATTGTATAATAAGAAACAACCAAACCACCCAAAATTCCTATAACTTCCGCTATAAGAACAACCATTGGCACAGTAATTGATGCAGCAAGAATCCTTGGAGAAAAATAGTAACCAACAGGGTCAATTTTTAATGTTTTTATCGCATCCACCTGTGATGTTACTTTCATATTCGCAATTTCAGCAGAAATTGCAGTTCCTGCACGAGCACCGATTGCAAGAGCGACAAACCCCGGAGCGATTTCTCGAATCATTACAACTGCAATGGAACCACCAACGTAAGCTTCAGCTCCGGTCATAAGAAACTGTTTTGACACCTGTATTGCAATTACCGCCGCTGACACAAACACAATTACAAGTGAAATTATTAAAGAATCATAACTAATCGCAGCCGCTTGTGAAATTACAGCAGAAAATCTCGTTCTTCCACTAAAAGTATAGCGAATACTTAAACATAGATTTTGAATACATTTACCCAGAAAATCAATCATACTGATTATTATAAATCTAATCTTTAACTTTTGTAAAGCTTATGTAAAAAATTTTAGTCATTGCTGTATATTTCCATGATATACTTTATTCAAAAATTAAAATGTGTGACTGTATAATATGAGGAATTTGTTATGAAAATTTTAACTAATTGGAGTGTTCCAACTAACAAAACTATGAAATATGTAAGAAAAACTGCGATGGCTACAATGATGTTAGCTACATCTGCTGTTGGAATGACTTCTTGTGATTCGTTTACTAAAAATAAGGGTACTAATGAAACATATACAACCTATGATACAACAAATGAAACAATGCCTGATACATTGTTAAAAGCAAAATATGGAACCTCTAGTACAACACATAAAACGATACCTAATATATCATATGAAACACATAAAGATATGCTTAGTCGACTGTATCCTTTAGGTCTTGTTCCTAGCAACATAAAAGAAAGTTTTAAGGAACGTGGACTTTATGGAGGAACTCTCTACGTTCAAATGATTGATGATTATTCTCTTTTTAGACGAGCTGCAGATGGACTTGTAAATCTCAATGTAGGATATGAGGCTGATGAAGAACCGGATGCTGATTTGGATGAAGAAAGTTGGTCTAAAGCTCTTGATTTAACCAAATCTTATATAAATCTACAACTTCCCCAAAAATCTCTTAATATAATGGATCGAAAGTTATTTTCAAACGGAGAACCAACATGGCAAGAATGTTCAGACTATTTGGATGAACAAATTGCTGATTTAGATTTTTTGTCACAACGTGATTATAAAAAATGTCTATCTGATTTTAAAAAATTTGAAGAAGCTCAAAAAAAACATGATGAATTTGCAAAAGCAGACTTATTAGCATACAAACAATTTAAATTGGACAGTCTCAAAATAACCAATGCTTTAAAAGAGCTTGGGCTTTTGGATTCATATGAGTGTAAACAATATTTAGAAGATATGTTTAATGATTGTTCTGAAAGAGTTTTATGCCCAGTACCAAATTGGAATCCTGATATGGTTGATTAGGATTAATCTTTAACTTTTGTAAAGCTTATGTAAAAAATTTTAGTTATTGCTGTATATTTCCATGATATACTATACTCAAGAATTAAAATGTGTGACTGTATAATATGAGGAATTTGTTATGAAAATTTTAACTAATTGGAGTGTTCCAACTAACAAAACTATGAAATATGTAAAAAGAACTGCTCTTGCTGCAACAGTTTTATTAGGCGGGGTTTATGCAGGTACTAATATTTACTATAATAATTATGACTCGTTTGTTAAAACTAACGTAAAAGGTACAACGTATAAAGTTAACGAAGGACAGATTGAACAACTTCAACAATCCCCTTATAATAATTTTTCATATAACGAATTAGCTGAAGCTTATGAAAAATATGGACTTTATGCAGGTACGGCTTATAATCAATGTAACGCTGATATGCAAGTTATAAAACAAATTATAGACGAACTTGAAGAAGAAACCGGACGACACTCTGCTTGTAAAAGTGCTAAAGAAATGGCTATTGAAAAAATTACAACTTTAGCTGTCGCAATGGAGTTTGAAAGAAATTGGAAAGATTGTGTTAGTAGAATGCACGATATAACAGATGATTATATTGATAATGGAATTATTGATAAAGAAGAACGCAATCATATTGAACTTTATGGACGACAACAAAGAAGATCTGCCTTGGCTAAAAATAATGAATTTGGAGTTGCAAGAGGACTCGCATTGGAAGTAAATGATTGGAATACCGAGATCCTTAAAGGATGTTTAAAAAATTACGGTTTTTCAGAAGAAAATATCTGTGGAGCTTGGGGCAAATTTATGGAAGCCTATGGTGAACCCATCAAATATTAAGTTATGTAAATGTGTATATTTTTAAGCTATAGTTGATATTTGACCAGTCTGCAATTTCTATTTTATTAAATTTAGGCAATTATTTTTATCTTAATGTTTTTATTTATATATAACGTGTGTCGATGGAGGTCGTGTATGACGTTTCAAGTAAATGGTTCAAATGGTATATATGATAACAAAGTTAAAGATGAATCCGTAAGATACGGAAGAAATGCAGTTGATAACAATATCAAATATATGGAAGCTCCTATTGCAAACGATAATTTTGCAACTCCTCCCGTGTTTGATTTTTCTCCATCAACAGAAGCTGGTGAAGCTAACTTAAAAGCTCTTGAAAAGTATGCAGACCAAAATGATGAATACTTAAATTCTCTCCCTCCGCTTGAATTTGAATACAGATATATTCCAAATTTTTCAAACGGACAAATTGATAAAAAAGCTGTATTAGGTGCTGCTTATGAAGAAATGGGCGGAGTTAAAGAATTATCAGTTAAAGATTTTGAAAACAGATATTTGGTAGATGATTCTCAAACTGCCGAACCTATGGATATCAACAAAGACGGAAAAATTGATATTGCAGAATATGGTGCTAATATTATTGCTACAGATGTTTTGAGCAAAGGCACAACAGACCCAATGAAAGCTGATGGAACAATTAATGCAAAAGGAATGAATGCTATTCTTGCATATTCTAAAATAAGTAACGCAGCAGCTGCCACAAAATTGTATTCAAATATTTATAACACTTATGACCTTGGCTCAGCTTTGAATGAATAGTTTTTCCGGTGCAAAAATCCTTTCGTTGAGAAACAAGATTCAAGAAAGCGTGAAATCATTTAGAGATATAATAAAGAAAAACTCTTGTGTTCCAAGAGTTTTTCTTTTGTCATAAAAAATCCAAGACAAAAGAAAAAGTTTGCTATTGGATAATAGCAAACATTAAATAAACACGAGGAT
>CAZHEI010000110.1:0-3767 GCA_964531425.1 uncultured Vampirovibrio sp.
TCTGCCTTCCAAGCAGACTGTCGCGAGTTCGAGTCTCGTCTTCCGCTAATAAAAAGCCGATGGGTTAACCTGTCGGCTCTTTATTTGTGTAAAAATGCTATCAAACGTACGCCCATATCAATATGCTCAATCTTGCTGTTCAAAATAATCAAACCCTGTGTCTTCTTACAATAATAATTTCACAATCTTGAAGATTTGTTTAAGAAATGCTATACTAAGAGGGTTACACGGTATAGAACAGGAATTTAGAGTGGGATTTTTTGATAATATCAAAAATTTTAAGAATCAACTGGAACAGATAGAATCCTCTGTTTATTCAGGCAAGCAATCGTTATTGGAAGTTTACGAACGTAACTTGAAACTGGAAGCCGAAATAGAAGTTCGAACTCGTGAACTTGATACAGCAAATAGACAAATGCTAACGTTGCAACATGTTTGGGATATGATGAATTCTTCTAAGCCACTTTCTAGTGTTCTAAATGCAATTGCTCGTAGCTTACAAGGAGAGTTAGGATACTTAAATACTTGTATACCTAAACGTTTGGTGGATGACAAGGGTGTTTATCTACAATTAGTTTCTTTTTCCGGTGAACTTTTTGGTTCAAGTTTTTTAAAATTTTTCAATTGTGAACCAACTGATTTGAGGTTAGAATTCCCAAAAGCTGAACACATTTTGGATTCGATTGAGCAAAACACAATTTATCAATCCACAAATATTTATGAATTGATGAAAGAAGTGCTTCCCAAAATACCTGATATTATATTAAAAAGCATTGTTACACATTCTAAAGCTAAGTCTTACATAATGGTTCCCCTTGCACATAAAAATGCACATTTTGGGTGCTTAGTATTATTTTCTTCAAGAGAAAAAGCAACTGAATCTGAAATGAAATTCTTGAATTTATTTGCAAGACAAATCGAGCTAGCGATAACGATTGCAGATTTATTTCAAGTTGTAAGAGAACAAGCCGTAACAGATGCAATGACAACTTTATATAACAGACGTCATTTTGAAGAATGTATATCAAAAGAACTTGTTCGTGCAAAACGTCAAAATCAGAAATTTACAGTTATTGGAATTGACTTAGATCATCTGAAGAAAATTAATGATATTTATGGTCATAATTATGGTGATATCGCAATTAAAACTATTGCAGAAGTTCTTAAGAGCAGTTGTCGCTCAATAGATATTCCTGCAAGAATGGGGGGAGAAGAGTTTAATATTATCCTTCCTGGGGTTGATTCGCAAGGTGGTATGATTTTTGCTGAACGTATTCGTAAAACTATTGAATCTATTGCTCTTGAAAAAATTGGTAATATAACTGCCAGCATTGGAGTAGCGACTTTTATGGAACAATCCGAGGATGTGGATGAGCTTTTAGAACTGGTTGACCATGCTATGTATGAATCCAAGCGAAATGGAAGAAATCGTGTGACTTTGGCAAAACCGGTAAGTGAAACATCATGGCAAGAGGTTGCGATTGGTACATTTATTGATATTCTGTCCAAACATAGAATTCCACTTGATTTGAAAACTTCAAAATTGTTATCAGAAAAACTTCAAGAAATGAATATTAACAACGAAATCCTTTATCAAGTTTCAGATGCGCTTGTGTCAACATATAATCCCGAACATTTGGAAGGTGTAACTAAGAAAAAAGTGTTGTTAGCAACTCTTCTTGCTAAACGTTTTGACTTATCAAAAGAAAGCGTTGACAAATTAAAAATCGCAATTTTATTGTATGATATTGGAAATACTATGCTTCCAAAAGAACTTTTAGGTAAAACAGAGCCTTTAAGTGAAGAAGACAAGTTGTCTATTAAACAGCACCCAATAATTGCAGCAAGAGAAATTTTGGAACCTATAAGTTCAATTGTTGATATTATTCCAATTATTGAAAAACATCATGAAAACTGGAACGGAACTGGATATCCAAATAAACTGGCAGGAGAAAATATTCCAATAGAATCGCAAATTATTTTGATAGTGGATTCGTATTTTGCATTAATGGAAAATCGTCCTTATAGAAGTGCAATGAGCAAAGAACAAGCAATAAAGACAATTATGGAAGACTCTAATAGTAAGTGGAGTGCTAAGTTGGCAAATGAATTTGTTGCCGTTGTAAAAGAGGATTTTGTAGAATAATGATAGATTTATTGATTTTATACGAGCTTAGCAAAAAAGTTTTAACAATGTATGGAATCTCAAAGGAAATTAGAGCAGAGTTTTCCGTGCTAACAACACCCAGTTATGGAACAATTAAACCGGCATTAAACCGACTTGAAAAATCAGGGTGTGTTAAAACTCAAAAAACGATGAGTGCTGGAGGAAGACCTTCTACATACTATTCGATAACTAAAACCGGCGTTGATGAACTCAAAAATTTGCTACTGGCTCCGCCATTAGATAATCCGATACAATTCTTGCCTACGGCGAGAGTCCGTTTATCTTGTGCTGTGGTTTTGGATAGTGCTGAGCAAAAAGAATTGTTTAAATTATTAAAATTGAAATCAGAAAGTATTGCAATTGATGTAAAAAATATTTTGGAAAATAAGAATTTAGAATTTTATCACAAAATGGTTTTTGATAATTTGATTTGTGAGTACAAGAATTTTACATCATTGCTGGAAGGATTTGAACGTGCCTGCAAAAATTAGTGGTGTAGTAGAAGGCTCAATTGCCGAAGAATTAGAGTTGTCAGAAGGAGATGAACTATTATCAATAGATGGCGAAAAGCCTCAGGATATGATTGATTACAATTACCTCTGCAAAAATGAATTAATTACATTAGAAATAAAAAAAGCTAATGGTGAATTGGAAGAAATTGAACTGGAAAAAGATTATGACGAAGATTTGGGAATAATCTTTGAGTCGGCGGTTTTCGACAGAGTAAAACCGTGTTTGAATAATTGCATATTTTGTTTTGTAGCTCAACAGCCAAAAGGGCTAAGAGATACTCTTTACATTAAAGATGATGATTATAGATTGTCTTATTTACAAGGAACTTATATTACAACAACAAACTTGACTGATAAGGACAAGGAACGAATTGCAAGAATGCACTTAGGACCGTTTTATATATCAGTTCACACAACAAATCCTGAATTAAGGGTTAAGATGTTGCGCAATCCAAATGCCGGAAAAATTATGGATAATTTAAATTGGTTTAAGGATAATGATATTCCATTTCATGCTCAAATTGTACTTTGTCCTGATTATAATGATGGAGATGAACTGGATAGAACCTTAAAGGACCTTTCAACACTGGGGGATTGTTTGTTATCAGTGGCAATTGTTCCGGTAGGAATTACTCAATTTAGAGAAAAAGAGTTAAAAACTGTAGATAAAGAAGTTGCACTAAAAACAATTGAAATTGCTTCAAAATATGACAAAGTATGTTGTTCAGATGAATTTTTCTTGCTGTCAGGGGTTGATATTCCTGATTCTAATTATTATGGGAATTATTCGCAACTTGATGATGGTGTGGGTTCATTGCGCTCAATAATGGATGATTTTGATGAATTTGAACTCCCGCAAAAAATAAATACTCCTTTAAATCTTTGTTTTGCCTGTTCTGTAGCAGCGGAATCGGCGTTTGAATATATTGCAAATGGTCTGAATAAAATAGAGAATTTAACAGTTCAGGTTCAACCGGTAAAATCTACTTACTGGGGGAAGAATATCACAGTTGCCGGACTTATAACTTCAGAAGATTTGATTAATTCAGTTAAAAATATTGAATCTGATTATATAATTGTTCCTTCAA
>CAZHEI010000111.1:0-3624 GCA_964531425.1 uncultured Vampirovibrio sp.
TGCGTAAAGCATTAAGTTTTGTAACAAATTTCATACAAACATAGGATGAGATTTTTTATGAAAAGTCTAGAATAGTATATGTCATGTAACTTTGGGCAGTGGGATGGAACAAGAATTAGACTTTTCTTCATACAATAAAATAAAACGTGCTACCAATGAGGAATTGGTAGATTTGTGGTCACGTTACTTTGAAGATCATGATAACAAAGCTCTAAGAGATGAGTTAATTCTTCAATATATTTATCTGACCAGATATGTTGTTGGTCGTGTAAAAGTTGCACTACCTCCGACTTTTTCGTATGAAGATATTTCAAGCTATGGGATAGAAGGTCTTATTGATGCAGTTGAAAAATATAGTTCAAAAATGGGTGCACGCTTTGAGACCTACGCATTAGTTCGTATTCGAGGAAATATAATTGATAAAGTTCGTTCACAAGATTTCTTACCAAGAAGTGTAAGACGAAAAATCCGAGATGTAAAAGAAGCACAAGAAGAATTAAAGAAACAATATGGAAGATCAGCCACGAATTCTGAAATTGCGAATTACTTAGGAATAGAGAAAGAAAAAGTAGAACAATTACTGGCGGATGATACAACAATTACTTCTATATATGATAAAAAAGGTGTTGCAGATGGTGACATTGAAATTATTGATACAATAGAAGATGCTCATACCCTAGCTCCACATGAACAACTTGAAGAAAAAGACGTAAAGAAGGAATTGGAGGGAGCTTTGAAACGTTTACCTGAAAGAGAAAGAACAATAATGGTTCTTTATTACCACGAAAACATGACACTAAAAGAAATCGGGGAAGCAATCAGCATTTCAGAATCACGTGTATCGCAACTACATGCCCAAGCAATCATGAAACTTAAAAATCTATTAAGCGAAAACAGAACAGAAAGGTTAAAAAAGAGTATTATTTAATCAGCAAGAACACTATCTCCAGAGATTTTTTCTCCGGTTATATGATAAGTTGCTGTTTCTGTTTTGATTAAATGTTTGTCAATTAGAGAAAAGGATTCAAGCTTTAGTGTATTTATTCCGCTGAATTCATTTTCATTGAGTCTTAGAGTTACTGTATCCGTCAAAACTTTGTTGCCATCATAAGGTAATTGTTTAGAAAACACAACAATGTTACCTTCTACTGTTTGGACAGAAATTGTTGCATTTGCGCCACTAAACGGATTATCAAGTTTAATTGTATCTCCGACTCGTGATAAAGTCCAAAAATCAATACTTTGCGGTCGAAATGTTCCAACAGAATTTGTTTTGTCTAATTTTGCATTAACTCTCCAAGAGCCAAATAAAGCTTTCGGAACATGTTCAATTGAAACTCCTGCTTCAATGACGGTTGCACTTGCAGTTTGCATAAAAAACAGGGTTAAAAAATATATAAAAAACTTTTTCATAATAGTTATTATAACGATTTTGAGAAATTAGTCACTAAAATTATTTCATTGAGATTAATTATTTACCTTTAATCTTTTTTGCGATTTTTTTGCACTGAAGCTTTTTAACTTCTTCCACAACTTGTTTCATCGGAACATCCCAAGCTTTTGAGGTTGGACATTGGAATGGTTTAATCGTTTTATACCAAGCGATATCCTCGCCTTGAGTTTTAAACCAACGCCATTCAGTAATTGTATTAAACAATCCGAAGGTTTTTATTCCGAGAGAACCTGCTAAGTTCATAACCCCGTTATCTGTTGTAACCATCAAATCCATACAATTCATTGCACAAGCTGTATCTTCCCAGCTTTTGAAAGTTTTTCCCAGTCTAATTAAGTTACAATCTTCCGGAATTCTATCCATTTGACGAGTTAAATCATCAACTTGGAAACTGTAAACCTCAACCTCCGGCATGCGCATAAGCTCATACATAAACGTAAGCGGAATATCACGGTCTGTTTCTTTAGAGGCAAGCGTACCTTCGTAAGCGATACCAATTTTCAACTTGTCATTGTCATTAATATGTTCTTTTCTGTACGCATTAACTTTTACTTTAGAAACCTTTAAATATCCTCCTGCGTTAGGAATTGTATCCGGTTGAGTTTCACAAACAATCGGCAAATCCATCATTGGGATGTAATAATCATAATCGATTTTTGGAACATCAGCTTCTCTGTAAATGTCAACGCCCAATTTTGAGCCTTCAAAAAGGCTGATAAGCCCGTCTTGAATAACCAAAGAAACTTTTGCACAAAGTCCTTTCATTTGTTCAATAAATCTTCCAAACATAATCGTATCACCGAAACCTTGTTCAAAATGGATAAGAATATGTTTGTTAGAAATATCGTATTTCATGCTCCAACGTTTTTTCTTATTTGAGAAAATAGCAGGAAACGCAACGTTGCCCAAATCTTCTTTAAGGAATCTATGTTGCAAGAATTTGAACCCTTCTGAGAATCGTTTATGTTTAACCAAATAAGCGCCGTAAGAGTGTAAATCTGAGTGAGTTGGACTTAAGTACATAAGTTTTGAATAATATTCATCAGCTTTTTGAACTTCGTCAAACTTACCGAGTACATACGCAAGGTTTTTAACAACGATTCTGTTGTTAGGAGCAAGATTGTAAGCTTTTGTAAGATAATCAATTTGTTTTTCTTTGAACTTATCTTGATAGCAAGTTGAATACAAGTGACCAAGCATATTATAGATAGAGAAATTGTTTGGATTTTTAGTAAGCGCTTTTTCGTAGTATTCAATTGCTTTAATATTGTCTTTAATATCAGTATAAGTAAGGTCAGCAAGATAAATGTAAACATCTTCTTTATCCGGAGAAATTTCTTCAAAACGTTTCAAGAATTTAATGGCTAAATCCGCATTACCCATTGATTTCATACACAAACCGATATTTTTGTAAACGTTAACCGGATAACCAGAATACTTCATAATATCACGATAAACTTCAACCGCATCAACCCATTTTGACTCATTGCTTAAATTTTGGGCATGTTGTAATGCGTGATTAATGTATTTGTTGGCAACATTAGTGCGTTCAGGTTCAAGTAATTGTGGCAAAATTTCTCTATAAAGTTCCAAACCTTTTTCAAAATTCTTGTTATCACAGTAATAATCTGCCAAAGCGACATCTAAAGACGATAACAATTCTCTTTGATTATCAACGGGAACTTCTTTTCTTACTACCAAACGTTTTGAAACCTGTACCATAATTGCCTCTCTAAAAGTATATTCTTAGCCGTATTGTAGCATATTTTTTAAAAAATTCAAAACCCTGTCCTAATTCAACACATTTAGACTAAGCGGTAAACACAAATAAGTCGGGTTTTAACCCGACTTTAACTTATGATTAAATATTACCGTAGAGAAGTGTTGTTGGGCAAGTATGCCCAACTTACAAGTTATATTGTCATCCTGAATCGCCGACAAAATTAGACATTGTATTAGTAGTTGAGATGATAAATAAGGCGTATTTCAGGATCTTACCAACTTGGCGTAATACTTATATTTTGGTCAGATCCTGAACAGCTTGAAAATTACGGACTGACATCCTTATTTTCTACGCTTTCAGGATGACAGGTTTATTAAAACAGTAACATCTTATTCACTAAATTTTGCCCCCTCACCCTAGCCCTGTCTTGGATTATTCGGGATGTCGG
>CAZHEI010000112.1:0-3539 GCA_964531425.1 uncultured Vampirovibrio sp.
TAACCCCTAAATAGATTATTTTGCTAGTTTATTAAGAAGTCTTTACAAAAATTAATATTTTAGGCAATTTTTGTGAATAAAAATACTTTATTAATATGTGAAGCCTAGTTGATGAAAGGTTAGTATTTTGGCAATCAACCCGATATTGTATCAAAATGAAATCAATAAAGTAAGTGATATTCAAAAAGATTATAAATCTGTTTGCAATCATGTTTGTCCCGACGAACAAAATGTATCAATTTTTGATATGTTACCGCCATCAAATCGACTAACAGGAATTGAAAAAGATAAAGATAATCACAAAAAGCTGGCGAATGCAGGATTGGCAACTATGGCACTTATGAATTTGCCGGAAGATATTCGTGATTTGTCTGATGTAGTAAAACAAATAAAATCTGAAATCAAAGGAGATAACAGCTTCAAGCAACCTTATGATTACTCAAAAGCTCAACATCCGTTTTCGCTGTTCAGAGGTTCTCTTATGAGAAAATTGGTTAATCCGGAAACAACTCCATTTCCAAAACTAGCAGCAAAGTTGAGAAATGCGGATAAAACTATGTTAGAAACAAAGTGGGGAGAAAAGTTTTTAGAAAAAAGTGGGATAACCTATGAAAACATAAAGACTGACATTAAAAATCTAAATTATACAATAGATAATAAAGTATCTGTTTATGCTAAAAAATTATCAGGTGGCAATCCCTTTACAGAACTTACTGCCCGAGCTCTTGTTAGAACACCTCAATTAGGAGCATTAGCTTATGGTGCAATAGAAGTTGCAAATTGTGCAGGAAATATTATGGATGGCGATAATCCATTTAAAGCCGGCTACAATTCGGCAATAGATTTCACGACTTCAATGGTTGGAATGGGCTATGGCGGAGCATTTGGAGCAAAACACTTCGGAGCAGCCGGTTCTGTAATTGGAATGGGAATTGGAACTATTTTAGGAAAGTTGACCGCTAAAGAGTTAAAATTTTCTAAGACTTGCGCAGAACATTAATATAATCTTCTGCCATTGTGCTTATGGAGGCTGATATTTTTTTTATTTCTAATAAAGTATCAATAGCATCCTGCTTAGATAATATTCTAAATAATAAAACATTGTCTAAAATTTCTTCCAAAAGTCTTCCGTTAACACACTTAACAACTTTCATCTGCCTTTGTGCTTCATTGACATACTTTGGAATAACCGCTTTGTATGACGGTTGATTCTGATATCTGTTATTTGTAATACTCGGATTCAATGATACTTGCATACTCCGAATATAGCAGACCAACGAAACATTGTCAATTAATATATAAGCTATGGCGGAGCATTTGGAGCAAAACTCTTCGGAGCTGCCGGTTCTGTAATTGGAATGGGTATTGGAACTATTTTAGGCAAGTTGACTGCTAAAGAGTTAAAATTTGATTAAGTTTTTAAGACTTTTAGATAATCATCAATTACATTGGCTGCATTCGGAGTGAAATTTCGGATATATTCAAAAGTATCAATACTATCAGCTATTGATACTTTTTTGAAAAGAATAGTATCTTCCAATAATTTTCTCAATACAATACTATCCATAAATCCATATTTTTTAATATCTTTTTTTGCAATTTCGACATATTTCGGAATAACTGCCTTGTGTGACAGTTGATTCTGATATTTATTATTCGTAATACTCGGATTCAATAATACTTGCATACTCCGAATATAGCAGACCAACGATATATTGTCAATTTATTCAACGACACAAACTCCGGAGGAAACAAATTTTAAACCATTTATAAATTGATATTCTTCATTCAAACCGGAAGTTTTAATATTTTCCAGTAGAAAATAAGTAGAACCGGAGCCAGACATGACGGCTTGGGAATAAGTTTTTTTTATTTCTTGCAACTCTTTGTAATCATCAAAAACTGCATATTCCAAATCATTATAAAGATATGATTTTACATCATCTCCATCCAAAATCGCAATCAACATTTTTTCTGTCATATTATTTTGAGGTTTTATTTCTTTTAAAGAATATTTTTTATAAGCTTCTCCGGCAGAAATTCCCAGATTTATTGGCTTTATTAATGTTACATCAGATTCTATATCAGGTAACTTTTTAGTTATTTCACCCCTTGAAGTTGCGAGAATACAACCACCTTGTAAGCAAACATTTAAATCAGAACCTAATTCAGCAGACAATTCATTTAACTGGTTATTACTGAATTTTTCCAACAAATAATTTAATCCATACAGCGTTCCTGCAGCATCTGTGCTTCCTCCGGCAAGACCGGCTGCAATTGGAATATTTTTTTCAATATGCGCGGATATTGAAAGATTATTTATATCTGCTTTTCTTAAAAATAAATCAATAGCTTTATAAACAAGGTTTTTTTCATTGTAAGGGATTTCAGGACTTGTACCTGAAAGATGTATTTCTGTTGTATTTGCTTCTTCTATAGAAATTGTTAAATAATCATACAAACTAATAGTTTGCATAATACTTTTTATATTATGAAATCCGTCTTCTCGTTTATTTATAATCTCTAGAGTAAGATTTATTTTTGCAGGACATTTTATTTTTATGGTGTTCATAAGACAATAATATCACAAAATAAATCACTCTAAAGGATTACTCCTTTAGAAGATTTAAAAAGGTTAAAACATACGTTATTATTAGTATGTAAGTCGGAGACAGCTGATGTATTGTCGCTTTCGACGCTTTAAAAATTTTTGATAGGGCATTGTGTGTGTGTTCGACTTACTTCTTTAAAACCAAATTTATCTTTTCAGATACAATATCCGACTCTCTTTGTTCTCTTCCAAAGAGAGTTTTTTGTTTATGCTTGTATATTTTAATCATAAAGAAAAAGAGGCAGGCGACAAAGGAATTGAGCACCCTTTGTCTAATATAGTAATAACGAGTACCTGCCTCAGAGAAAATTTTTTTGAAGTGGATAGTGACTAAGTAGGTCAGCTTTACTAAGCCAAATTAAAAAGTGAATGAGTCAATAGGTTAATAAGTGAATAAGATGTTACGGATTTTTGTCATTCTCAAGCCGAAGGCTTGGGAATCCAGCTTTTTTTCTTAAAAACCTTGCAACAATTTTCCACTTTCCATTTTCAATTATCCATTTCGGAGAGTGGATTGCCACGCACCTTCGGTGCTCGCAATGACGCACAACTAGTAGTCTTGCGCCCTGTCATTGCGAGGAGTGAAGCGACGAAGCAATCCAGTTTAAAGTAGATAACCAGCTGGTTCCCCGAACTACGTTCGAGGATGACGATTGGCTGGTAGTATTGCGCCAAGCCCTTACATTTACCCCTTCGAGGATGATGATTGGCTTGTGGTTGGACAACCAGTGTACTGTCATTCTCAAGCCGAAGGCTTGGGAATCCAGCTTTTTCTTAAAATCTCCCGTAAAAATTTTCAATGTTCAAGTAACCAGGTAACCAAGATATTACGGATTTTTTCAAGAAAAACTCTGTAACAATTTTCCACTTTCAATTTTCAATTATCCATTTCGGAGAGTGGATTGCCACGCACCTTCGGTGCTCGCAA
>CAZHEI010000113.1:0-3431 GCA_964531425.1 uncultured Vampirovibrio sp.
ATTATACAGATGCAAATTGCATTTCGTATAAATGTTTATATCTTCCACCTTCTTTGTTAATTAATTCTTCATGTGAACCTAATTCTACAAGTTCACCTTCATTTAGAACTGCGATTCTGTTTGCGTTGTGTATTGTTGAAAGCCTATGTGCAATTACAAAAACTGTTCTGTTTTGCATTAAGTTATCAAGAGCTTTTTGAACAATTGCTTCTGATTCATTGTCTAAAGCAGATGTAGCTTCATCCAAAATTACAATTGGAGAGTTTTTAATTAATGCTCTTGCAATTGCAACACGTTGTCTTTGTCCTCCTGACAATGAAGCCCCTCTTTCGCCAACAACAGTATCAATGCCATCCGGTAAGGAACCTAAAAATTCATCTAAGTGGGCAAGTTTTACGGCATTTGCAATTTCAGAATCTGTCGCATTTGGTTTGCCCATCAAAATATTTTCTCGAATTGTACCTGAAAATAGGTAATTGTCTTGAAATACAAATGAAATGTTGTTTCTAAGTTCAACTATGTCATAGTTTCTAATATCAATTCCGTTTATCATAATCGAGCCTGATATAACATCATAAAATCTTGGAATTAAGTTTACGACTGTAGATTTTCCCCCGCCGGAATTTCCGACAAGAGCAATTGTTTCATTTGGTTTTACAGATAAATTGAAATCTTTCAGAACCGGAATATCTTTTTCATATTCAAAATTAACGTGAGAAAATTCAATTTCTCCAACTTTGTCCAATGTTTTGGCATTTGGATTATTTTTAACTTCCGGTAATAAATCAAATAATTCAAATACACGAGCCATTGCAACAAAAGTAGTTTGTAAATTCGTTAAAGTAACCCCTAATGTTTTTGTAGGTTTATATAATAATAACAATGCGGTTACAAATGATGCAAATGCTCCGGCAGTCATTTCTCCATTCAAAATAAGACTGTTGCCGTAGTTCATTACAATAGCTATTCCTATTGAACAAATAAAATACATAATAGGGGACATCCATCCGACACGTTTTGTTAATGACATTGCAAGGTCAAATTGTTGTCTGATTTGGTCTTCAAATTTAAGATTTTGATTTTCTTGTAAATTATATGCGGTTATAATTTTGTTTCCTGCAAAAGTTTCGTTGAAGTTGGTTGTCATATTTCCACCAACAACCATGCCGGCATTAGAAACACTTTTAATTTTTTTACGGATAAATGTTACAGGAGTGATTGCAATTCCCATAACTCCAACCCCGATAATCGCAAGTTTCCAAGAGTTTGTTAAAAGTACTACAACAAGAGCTACTAATTCAAAAATTGATAAAATGAAAGTTTTTAAAGTTTCTATCAAACGCTTTGTTGCTTGATCCGGATCTGATAAAAATCTGCTCAAAACTAGTCCGGAAGAATTGATATCGTAGAATTTTGTATCCATTGCAGTTAATTTTCTGAACAAATCAATTTTTAATGAATTAGACATTTTATTTCCTGTCCATTCTGAAAGATAATTACAAGTATACTTTAAAAGCCCCTGTATCAGTGCAAAAACTACAATCGCAAATGGAATAAATTTAATTAAAAAGCTTTGCAAATATATTTGATGTCCCCAAAGTTCATAAACTTGAGTCTCGTTTCCATTTACAACGAAATCCATATAAGGTCTTAAAGCAAAGGCTACAACTCCATCTAACAATCCAAGAGGAATTGCCAGTAGAAACAACATAATTGTTCTTGGTAAAACCTTTTTAATATATGGCCACATTTTATTCAAAAGAAATCCATAGCTAAATGCATATTTAGTATTCGTATCTTTTAGTTTTAATCCTGAATTATCCATCAGACTCCTCTTAACTCTCTAATCAATACATATCTCCTTACAGTTTAACATGAACAAGAAATAAAATCTTCCAATTGATTCAAATTTTTGCTATAATTTACAAAGAGATTAGAGATGAAAATATACTATAAAGCGACATATACATATAAATTTTTCAGACTCATAGCAGAACAAATTGTTGATTTTGTATCTACTTTAGGCGGTATAATGACTTACTGCTGGGAATTTATAAAAGGTCTTGCTAAATTTAATACAACATTCAAAGAAATTATTGAACAGTGTTCTCGATTTGGAGTTTCATCTCTACCAATTACGCTTTCTATTGTCGGAATGACATCTATAATTATTTCAATGCAAGTTGCCGGAGAAATGGTTAAACAAGGTGGCGGGAGCTTTGTCGGAATGCTTATGGCAATACTTACCGTAAGAGAAGAAGGCGCTATTATGGCAGGTTTTGCTATAATTTCAATGATAGGTTCCTCTTTGGCTTCTGAAATTGCAACAATGAAAGTTACAGAACAAATTGATGCAATAAAAGTTTTAAAAGTTAATCCGGTGCATTATCTTTTTACTCCGAGAGTAATTGCAGGAACAATAATGATGCCATTTGTTGTTGTACTTGCTTCAACCTTTGGAATTTTGGGTGGCGCACTTGCTGCAAATATAACGTCAGAATTATCATACAAAGCTTATTTTGATTCTGTTTGGTTTGGATTGTGCATGAAAGATTTAAATGTTTGTATTTTAAAATCTTTAAGTTTTGGATTTGCTATTTCATTAATCAGTTGTTCTTGCGGAATGGCGGCAAAAGATGGCGCAAAAGGAGTTGGAATAGCAACTACAAAGGCGGTTGTTTGGTCTTTTGTAGCAATTGTTATTCTTGATTTGATTTTTGCAGCAGTATATTTTTATTAATAAGTATTTGATGAAGAAAGAAAGGAAAAAATGAGTAACTAGCAGATAACAAATGATGAATAAAATGTAAAAACTTATTCACCTATTCACTTAGTTACTTATTCACTTAAAATGAGTATTGAAGTAAAAAATTTAACAAAATCATTTGATAAAAAGACGATTATTGATGATATATCATTCAAAGTTGATGATGGAAAAATTCTTGCAATAGTTGGTTTTAGCGGTTCAGGTAAAAGTACGGTGCTAAAACTTATAAGCGGATTATTGGAAAAAGATTCAGGAGAAATCAATACAACTGGCGGAGATGTTGCAATGGTTTTCCAATATTCGGCACTTTTTGATTCATTGAATGTATTTGATAATATTTCTTTTGCTTTGCAAGAAAGAAAAGAACTAAGAAATAAATATACAAGAAAAGAATTAGAAAAAATCGTTGCAGAAAAACTAGAACTTGTTGGCTTATCAGGGATTGAAGAAAAATTCCCGTCTGAACTGTCAGGTGGCATGCAAAAACGTGTAAGTTTTGCTCGTGCAATTGTAACGGAGCCTAAAATAATTTTATATGATGAACCGACAGCGGGGCTTGATCCGATTTCTTCAACTTTGATAGAAGATTATATTGTAAGACTTAAAAACGAAACAAATGCTGCTTCTATTGTTGTAACTCACCAAATGTCAACAATTAGGAGGA
>CAZHEI010000114.1:0-3076 GCA_964531425.1 uncultured Vampirovibrio sp.
TTATTGGTTCAAAAGTCGGATAATATTCTGTTACAACCGCACCACAACCATTTTCCAATTTTTTATAAAGATGTTTGCTTGAACTTGGATATGTAAAATCAAATCCACTTGCAATAACTCCAATCGTTTTTAGATTATTTTGAATTGCACTTTCGTGAGAAACTGCATCAATTCCGGCTGCGAGCCCAGACACTACAGTTAAATCCGTTCCACATAAATCTGAAATAATTGAACGAACAGCTTCCTTACCATTAAAACTTGCTCTCCTTGAACCAACAAATGCAACTGTTCTTTCTAAATTGCAAGAAAATAAATCACCTTTATAAAACAACGTCATTGGAGGATTTGAGATTTGACGTAACATATAAGGATATTTATTATCATCATAAGTTAAAATCTTAATACCTTTATTTAAAACAAATTCTAATGTTTGTTCCGGATTAACACCTTTTTTCTTTTCAATAAAATTTTCAGCTTTTCGTACGCTTAAACCCTCGATTTGTTTCAAATCTGAAATAGTTGCACCCCAAGCCGTTTCAACATTTCCAAAATAATTATACAATCTTTGTATGAATGTTGAATCTAACTGTTCAATTGATGCAAAAGCTGTCCAAAATTTTGTGTTCATTGCTTGATTTTAACATAAAATTCGCAAAGCAACTACAATTTTAACTAAAGACACAAACTTCTACTTAAATTCTTTTCCGATTCTTTTATAGTAATCTTCAATAAATCCGGTATTGAAATTACCACTAATAAAGACTTCATCCTCAATTATTTGTTGATGGAACGGAATTGTAGTTTTAACCCCGAGGATAACGTATTCTTTTAGAGCTTGATACATTCTGCGTCTGGCTTCATTTCTATTTTCGCCCCAGCAAATTAATTTACCTATCATTGAATCATAATATGGCGGAATTGAATACCCAGGATATGAATGAGAGTCAACTCTTATCCCAAATCCCCCTGGTGCTACATAAGCATCAATAGTTCCAGGACAAGGCATAAACCCATTTTCAGAATCTTCTGCATTGATACGACATTCAATAGCATGTCCTCTCAATTTAATATCATCTTGCGTATAGCCTAACTTTGAACCTGATGCGACAAGGATTTGTTCTCTTACAATATCAACTTGAGAAATCATTTCTGTAACACAGTGTTCAACTTGAACACGTGTATTCATTTCCATAAAATACCATTTCCCATCATGGTCAAGCAAGAATTCACAAGTACCTGCTCCTTCATATTTAATAGCTTTAGCTGCACGAACAGCAGCTGCTCCCATCTCTTGTCTTGTTTTTTCATCAATTGCAGGAGATGGTGCTTCTTCTAACAATTTTTGGTGACGTCTTTGGATAGAACAATCTCTTTCACCCAAGTGAATAACATTTCCGTAAGAATCACCTAATATTTGGACTTCAATGTGACGAGGATTTTCAAGGAATTTTTCAGCATAAACACCAGGATTCCCAAAGAATTTTTGAGCTTCTTGCTGACAGAGAGTCATATTTGATTCAAGTTCATCATCATTTCTGACAATTCTCATGCCTTTTCCGCCACCACCGGCTGTAGCCTTAAGAATTATAGGATAACCTGCTTTATGCGCAAATATTCTTGCTTCCTCAACCGTATTCAAAATACCTGTACCTGGAGTAACGGGAACATTATTTTCAATCATTGTTTTACGAGCAGTCGCTTTATCGCCCATTTTTCTCATAGATTCAGCTGACGGACCAATAAATTTAATACCATGCTGGTCACAAATATCAACAAAATCTGCTCTTTCTGACATAAAACCATATCCGGGGTGAATAGCATCACAACCGGTCATAACTGCTGTAGTAATAATAGCTGGAATGTTCAAGTAGCTTTCTGAGCTTGGAGCCGGTCCAATACAATACGCATCTGTTGCAAGTCTGACATGCAAAGACTTCGCATCTGCTTGTGAGTACACTGCAACAGTAGGAATTCCCAATTCTCTACATGCTCTTATAACTCTAACTGCTATTTCACCTCTATTTGCTATTAAAACTTTTTTAAACATAATTCCTCTCAGGTGAATAAGTGACTAAGTGAATAAGTAATTAAGAATTTACATTATTTTCTTAGTCACCTAGTCACTCAGTCACCTAATCACTTTTATTCTACATACATCAAAACTTGACCAAATTCTATTGGGTCACCGTTTTTAACACAAATTTGTGTAACTTTTCCTGAATGTTCAGATTTAATTTCATTCATCAATTTCATTGCTTCAATAATACAAACTACATCTCCTTCAGAAATAGTTTTTCCTACCTCAACAAACGGCTCAGCATCCGGAGATGAAGCTGAATAAAAAGTTCCTACCATTGGAGAAGTTATTGCTTTTCCTTTTGGAGCTTCTTTTTCAGTTGAAACCGAAGCTGGTGTTGCTACTGGAGCCGGAGTTTGTACTTGAGGGGCAACAACCGGTGCTGCAACCGGAGCTGTAACTACCTCTGGCAAGTCTTTTCTGATAGTAATTGCTTGTTCGCCATCTTCAAGAGATATTTCGGTCAAACCGTTATCAGCAATGATTTTAGCTAATTTTTCTATATAATCTGTTTCAAATTTCATTTTATTCTCCTTTTAGGAGGAGTTAATAAGAACCAAGCGAATAAGTTAATAAAAATTTAAATTCTTATTCACTTATTCACTTATTCACTTATTCACTTTCCTTAACATCTATCTAAATATTCGTTACTTCTGGTATCAACTCTAATTATATCGTCATTTGATACAAAGAACGGAACTTGAACAACAGCACCTGTTTCCAATGTTGCAGGTTTTGTACCACCTTGAGCAGTGTTTCCTTTTTCAGCAGGTGGAGTATCAACAACTTTTAATTCTACGTGAGCTGGGATATCAACACCAATAATTCTTGTATCATGCATAAGAACTTGAACTACCATATCTTCTTTCATGTACTTAACACCATCACCAACTTGGTCTTTTGTTAATTGAAGTTGTTCATAAGTTTCCATATCCATCATAACAAATTCTTCACCAGCTTTGTATAAATATTGCATTTCTTTGCGGTTAAGCATAGCTT
>CAZHEI010000115.1:0-2842 GCA_964531425.1 uncultured Vampirovibrio sp.
ATAAAACAAACTTTGCTCGGGTTAAGCGTTCCGGAACTTTTAAAACTTGAAAAATCATGTTCACCCAACAAGAAATTCAAAGCGCATTGCATACGCTCAATATCTAATTCGTATTTTACTCTTAAGATATCTCCGTCAAAAGCCTGTTTATATTTTCTATTAACAAGCTCATACTTATAATATCTACTCTTTGCTGATTTTTGAGCATGAAACGAATCTGGGACACTTCTCAAATTACTAACTGAGATGTCATTAGGGAGAATTTCGTTCATTTGATAGACAAATTTTGAAGCAACAATATCTTTATCATAATCAAAGTGAACGACTTGCCCTAACGCATTTACACCTTTATCAGTTCTTCCGGAGAAGATTGTCTTAATCGGTCTATTATTTATTTGAGTCTTAGACTCTAACAATGTACAAATTGCTTTCTCTAGTTCGCCCTGTATCGTATGTTTGACTTCTTTACCATTTTCAAATTGTATTTGGCTTCCGTCGTAGTGCTTGCCACGATACTGAACATCAAGAGCGTAGCGCATTAACTATACCAATTGGATTAATGCCATTTCAGAAGCATCCCCTCTACGTGGAGGAAGTCTGAAAATTCTAGTATAACCACCTTGTCTTGAAGAATATTTAACACCGATGATGCTAAATAATTTTCTCAAAACAGTTTGTTTAGCTAATTTTTTACCTTCTTGAGGTGCGTCAAATAATTCGCCTGTAGCAGTATCAATTAACTGACCGATTTCTTTATCAAAGATATATCTGCCAGCAAGTCTTCTTGAGTTCAAATCGCCTTTTTTCGCCAAAGAGATAACATTTTCAGCATAAGGTTGAAGAGCTTTTGCTCTAGCCATAGTTGTTTTAATTTCTCCGTGTGTGAAAAGTTCAGTAGCTAATGAACGCAACAAAGCCTTTCTTTGGTCTTGTGCTTTACCAAGCGTATGTTTTTTTGTTTGGTGTCTCATTTTTTACTTTTCCTTTTTATTATTAACTATTTTATTTACTTTAGAAGGGAATCCGGCAATAAGGTAATGAGGAAATAAGCAGTTTTAATTTTTCTTTTGCTTGACTCGGGCTACAACGGAAATTTTATAATATCTTATTCCCTTATTACCCTATTACCTTTGTCCCTTTTGAAACTATTCAGCAGTTTCGATAACCATACCATCTTCATCCAATTCAGGACTTGGAGCCAAGTCTAAACCGAAGTGATGTAATCTTTCAATTACTTCATCAGATGATTTTTTACCGAAGTTTTTAATGTTCAACAAATCATGTTCTGATTTCTTTAACAATTCAGACATTGAATTGATGCTTGCTCTTTTTAAACAGTTGTATGCACGAACTGATAATTCCAATTCATCAATAGTAATTGATGGTTCATCAGCAGATGCTTCAACTTCTTCTGTAGAATCAGCTACAACTTCTTCAACTTCTCTGGTTTGAATTGTTTTACCTGAAATTCCTGCAATTTGAACAAAGTGTTCGATAAGAAGTTCAGAAGCTTGAGAAAGTGCTGTTGTTACATCAATTGTACCATTTGACCAAATTTCAAGAGTCAATTTATCAAAATCAATGCTATCGCCAACACGAGTATTTTCAACTTCATAACTAACTCTCTTGATAGGCATGAATGTTGCATCAATAGGAAGCATGTCAATTGATGCACCTGCTTTTGAATTTCTAGGAACATCATTTGCAACGTAACCTTTTCCTGTTTCAACAATGATATCAGCGTGGAAAGAACCACCTTCTGCAATTGTACAAATCAACCAATCAGGGTTAACAACTTTTACACCTGCAGGTAGTTGGATATCACTTGCTAATACTGCACCGGCTTTATCAACATCAATTCTCAAGTGTTGAGGTTCTTTTGATTCAGTTTTTACAGCCAAACCTTTTAGGTTCAACATAACATCAATAACATCTTCTAATACACCAGGAATCGCTGTATATTCGTGAGTTATACCTTCAATTCTGCAAGAAGTTACTGCAGTACCTTCCAAGCTTGAAAGTAAAACACGTCTAAGCGCATTACCGATAGTTGTACCGAATCCTCTTTCAAGCGGTTCAATAGTAAATTTACCATATTGTGAACCGTCTGAACCTGCCATTGTATTAACAGTTTTAATTTTTAATTCCATATTTTTCTCTCCTATCAGCCTATTTTGAATAGTACTCAATAACTAGTTGTTCTTTGATTTCAGGATCAAGTTCTTCTCTTTCAGGAACTCTGTCAAATGTAACTTTCAAAGCATCTTTATCAACAGTTACCCAAGCTGGAGCGCAAGATAAATCAATTGTGCTCATAACAGCTTTTAAGTAATCATTACTTCTGCTTTTTACAGTAATTACATCGCCTGCTTTAACTAAATATGATGGAATATCTACCTTTTTGCCGTTAACTAGAACGTGTCCATGGTTAACGATTTGTCTTGATTGTTTACGAGTTACACCAAAACCTGCTCTGAATAAAATGTTGTCAAGTCTTGATTCAAGAAGTTGAAGAAGGATGGTACCTGTAACACCTTTTCTTCTTGCTGCTTCGTTATAATATTTTGCGAATTGTTTTTCGCTAACCAAATATGTAAATCTGATTTTTTGTTTTTCTGCTAAATGTAAAGCATATTCAGAAAGTTTCTTTCTAACTGCACCATGTTGTCCGGAAGCAGTTTGTCTCATTGAAGAAGTTAATTTTCTGTTTGACAAATCACTAACTTTCTTATTTCTGAATAACTTATTAGTTGGTCCTGTATATCTTGCCATTTCATTTTCTCCTTTTCTTCTGCGGGGCATCTATGGTTTGTGCTTTGGCGAAGCTCAAGCCCCCGCTGTT
>CAZHEI010000116.1:0-2821 GCA_964531425.1 uncultured Vampirovibrio sp.
GAAGCTCGTAGAGAAGCTTTGGATAAACTTCTTCCTATGCAGTACTCAGATTTCTATGCAATGTTCAAAGCTATTGGTGACAAACCAATGACAGTAAGACTTTTAGATCCGCCTCTTCACGAATTCTTACCTTCAAAAGAAGAATTGATTAAAGAAGTTGCAACTCTAAAAGCTCTTGGTAAAGATGCAAAAGAAAAAGAAGAAATGCTTCACATTGTTGAAGGACTTTCTGAATCTAACCCAATGATGGGCTTAAGAGGATGCCGTTTAGGTTTAACTTATCCTGAAATTAATGAAATGCAAGTAAGAGCAATCTTTGAAGCAGCTTGTGACGTTAAAAAAGAAGGTATCGATGTTAAACCTTGGGTTATGATTCCGCTTATAGGTCACGTTAACGAACTTAAAGTAGCTAAAGAAATCTTAGAAAAAGTTGCTGAACTTGTTATGGCTGAAAAAGGAATCAAAGTTGAGTACAAATTCGGTACAATGATTGAAATTCCTCGTGCAGCACTTACTGCTGATGAAGTTGCTGAATACGCAGAATTCTTCTCATTTGGTACTAATGACTTAACTCAAATGACATTCGGTTATTCTCGTGATGATGCAGAAGGTAAGTTCTTAAACAGGTATGTTGAACAAAAAATCCTTCCTGCTAACCCGTTTGAAACATTAGATCAAAAAGGTGTTGGTAAACTTGTAGAAATGTCTATGACACTAGGAAAACAAGTTAATCCTGCTCTTGTTGGCGGTGTTTGTGGTGAACACGGTGGCGATCCTGATTCAGTTAAGTTCTGTCATAGAATCGGATTGAACTACACTTCTTGTTCTCCATTCAGAATCCCTCAAGCAAAACTTGCTGCTGCTCAAGCAGTTGTTGAAGGGAAATAGCTTAAAGCCTTAAGTGTTTAAAGAAGGGTGTGATTGTAAATCACGCCCTTCTTTTTATACAAGAGATTTTAATATTTCAAAACATTCCTTTGCACTTTTTGGCATTTTTATTGTTGGTGGATTTTTTTTAATGTTGTTTTGAGACAATTGTAACAAAATGCTTAACAATTTAAATAAATATTGATTTTATTGATACTTTTGAACTTAAACTATGATTTTATGTTATTATTACAAAGAAGTAGTTTCGTTTAGTAAATTTGTAGAGGAGTTATGATATGCACGATTTTGGCTTACCCGAACGTACAATTAATGAATTATTAGCATATTTTAAATCCAGATCTGAGATTGAGAAAGTCGTAATTTACGGTTCTCGTGCTAAAGGAACGTATCGAACCGGTTCTGATATTGATTTTGCAATTTGGTCAGATACAGGCAAACTCACCGGAGTGGCTACAGAGCTTGACGATTTACCAACTCCCTACATGTTTGATGTTACAAATTACAAAACGCTTACTCATGAGGGAATGAAAAATAGTATTGATAAAGATGGAAAACTATTTTATCAAAGAAATTAAAATAAAAAGGCGGAGTTGAGAAATTCTCAACTCCGCCTTTTTTACATATTAAACTGATAACTCTTATTCCCCAAATTTTTGATTTACAGCCGCTGTAATTAAACCTCTGAACAATGGATGAGGTCTTTCCGGTCTGGATTTGAATTCAGGGTGGAACTGACAGGCAACAAACCAATCTAAATGTGGAAGTTCTACAATTTCAGAAAGCATTCCGTCTGGAGACATTCCTGAAAATACAAGACCTGCTTTTTTAAGTTGTTCGATATAGTCAGTATTAACTTCATATCTGTGTCTATGACGCTCTGAAATCTTTGTTGCACCATAGGCTTCATGAGCCTTAGTACCCTTTTTAATATGGCAATCATAAGCGCCAAGACGCATTGTTCCGCCGTAACCTTTAACATTTTTTTGTTCCAACATTAAATCTACTACAGGATAAGGAGCGTTTTCGTCGAATTCTGTCGAGTTAGCGCCTTTCAAGCCTGCAACATTACGTGCGAATTCTGTAACTGCGCATTGCATACCTAAACAAATTCCTAAGAATGGAAGATTATTTTCCCTAGCATATTTAATAACATTAAGTTTCCCCTCGACTCCTCTGATTCCGAATCCACCAGGGATTATAACGCCATCCACATCTTTTAGTAATTCTTTGCAAGTCGCTGAGTCAACACAATCTTCTGAATTTATCCATTTTATTTCGGTTTTTGCGCTATGTTCATAACCAGCGTGTTTAATTGATTCAACTACAGAAATGTATGCATCTGAAAGTTTTGTGTACTTTCCTGCAATAGCAATTTTAAGTGTCTTTTCAGGATGGTTGATTCTATCAACTAATTTTTTCCATCCTTCTAAATTTGACTCTCTTTCCGGAGTTTGAAGAAGTTTGAGAACTACATTTGCGAAATTTTGCTCTTCCAATGCTAATGGTACTTCATAAATGCTCTTCATGTCACGGCATTCAATAACGGCATCTTTTGCAACAGAGCAGAACAATGCCAATTTTTCTTTTTCAGTTTTAGGAATTGGTTTAGATGTTCTACAAACCAGAATTTCCGGTTGTAATCCGTAACTTCTTAATACATTTACACTGTGTTGTGAAGGTTTTGTTTTTAATTCTCCGGAAGTTGGCAAGTAAGGCAACAAAGTACAATGAATATTGATTGCATTTCCGATACCGGCTTCTGATTTGAATTGACGAATAGACTCAATAAAAGGTAAGCCTTCTATGTCACCAATTGTTCCGCCGATTTCAATAATTTGAAAATCAGGTTTGAATTGCTTTTGAGCTTTTACAATTCTGGATTTAATTTCATTTGTAATATGTGGAATTACTTGCACTGTACCGCCAAGATAAT
>CAZHEI010000117.1:0-2810 GCA_964531425.1 uncultured Vampirovibrio sp.
TTTCTGCTCTCAAAACACAATGGGAAGCTGAAAAAAATACAATTTCAGGAGAAGCTGGGATTAAAGACCAAATTGACAAAGTAAAAGTACAAATCGCTGAAGCTGAACGCAATACTGACTTACAACTTGCGGCTGAACTCAAATATGGCAAGCTAATGGAGCTTGAAAAACAACTTCAAGCAGTTCAAGGCAAAGAAAAATCTGAAAATCAACTTCTTAAAGAAGAAATTGACGGAGACGATATTGCAAATATTGTAAGCAAATGGACAGGAATTCCTGTAACAAAGCTTGTAGAAAGTGAAATGCAAAAGCTCTTGAAAATGGAGGATGTCCTTCATAAACGACTTATTGGTCAAGATGAGGCTGTTGATACAGTTTCTGATGCTATACGTCGTGCTCGTTCAGGTTTAAAAGACCCTAAACGTCCGATCGGTACATTTATATTTTTAGGTCCAACAGGTGTTGGTAAAACTGAATTGGCAAAAACTCTTGCTGAATTTTTGTTCAATGATGAAGATTCAATTATTAGAATTGATATGTCTGAATATATGGAAAAACATAATGTTTCAAGACTTGTTGGAGCTCCTCCGGGATATGTTGGTTATGAAGAAGGGGGACAACTTACCGAGGCTGTCCGTCGCAAACCTTATTCCGTTGTGCTTTTTGATGAAATTGAAAAAGCTCATCCCGACGTATTCAATATAATGTTGCAAATTTTTGATGACGGTCGTTTGACAGATTCAAAAGGAAGAACTGTTGATTTCAAAAATACTGTTATCATTATGACAAGCAATATTGGTAGTGAAATTATCCTTGAAGACTCATTGAATGCTTCATTAAATGGCTCTAATTTTGAAGAAACAAAAGAAAAAGTAAATGCCATTATGCGAGAAAAATTCAAACCAGAATTCTTAAACAGAGTTGACGAAACTATTTTCTTTAAAGCTTTGAATCTTCAACAATTATCAGCTATTGTAGATATTCAGATGGATAATTTACGTGGTTTGCTCAAAGAACATAATATAAGCTTTGAAATTACCGATGATGCAAAAGAACTACTTGCAACACGTGGTTTTAACCCTGTTTATGGCGCAAGACCGTTAAAACGTGTAATAAGACAACTTGTAGAAAATCCTCTTTCAAAAGAAATTCTTGCTCAAAAATTTATTGACGGAGATTGTATAAAAATTGATGTCAAAGATGATGGATTGGTTTTTGAAAAAGGATGTGACTAATTGTTTGAAATTGGGAGTTGGCGGGAATGAATTTTGAATTGGACTAAAATTTATTCCCGCCCTATCATCTGCAAGGATAGAAAGTTCCTGTGATTGTTCTTCCGTTTTTCGTAATAGTAAATTTAGTACCTTCTGAACCACACGTATAATCACAGTTAGTTTTTTGTAATTGTTGTTTTTCATATTCTGTAGGCAGCATATCATCAAAAACAACATAGCCATAGAGTTCCGGACCGCTATTTCTTAATTCTTCGCTATCACTTGCCTTTCTGTGCATTATTAGCTGCATAACAGAAGTATGGTTAAGTCCTTCTAAATATGCATTATCGCCAATTGTATATTCAATATTACCGATTTTTATTACATCATTTTTTTGAATTTTGAGCGAATGATCATTATTATTTGATTGATTTTCCATATTTTTTAAATGTGTTATTGTGATTTCACCGGACAAATTATCTGCTAATTGTGAATAGCCCTCTAACCAATTTTTGACTCCACTGTCATTTTGAACTAAAGATTCATTCTTATAATAGCTTATATTGTGGTTATAAATTACATAATCATCCATTCCTTCAACATTACCTACCATTTTCGCAGTTGAAGTTAAGGCTAAAGTTTCACATTCCATTTCTTCTTTTTTGGTAGGAAAGTTTAAAGTTCCGTTTTGTGTGGCTTTCCTTTCTTTAAAAGCGTGATTTGCTTCATGTATTAGCAATTTTACCATTTGCGCAGTTGTATTAACTTGTTCATTATCCGTTTGGATATTTATAACACCCCATTTTGAAAAACCTGCACCACTTTCATTTGCAGCAAATTGAACTTCATCCAGACATTGTAAGAATAATTTTTTGTCATCACCTTTGAATTTTTCAGCAAGACCACAAGTATCAAACTGAGCTTTGATTATTTCAATTGATTTTTGAACAACCTCTTTGTGTTGTTGAAGCCTTTGTTGTTGCGTAGCTGTTAATTCTTTTGGTTTATCAATGTGTGAATTTTGCGAAATTTCCGATTGTTGATTATTTTGAACAGACTCACCTTTAACTATACGACAAATATTATCCCATAATTTCTGTGAGAATTTTATAACTCCTTGAAATATTACGAAATTACTGTGTCCTTCTCCATTTATGTTATTACCGCCTCGATAGATTTTATCATTGTCGGCTCTTTGCTCATTTTCAACAGTAACTTGTTCAAGAACTTGCGACCAAATACTGGCATTGCATGTTGAGGTATCAATCTGCTCTTCATTAAGTTTAGCTTTGATTGCACTTATCAAACCTTGATTTTTGTTTACATTGATATCTACCATTATGAAATCGGATCTCCTTTTATACAGTATAACGGCACATTTTTCTAAAACTTTAGAGTGACAGCGCACTGACTACTACTACTACTACTACTACGTTTGCGCCAATTGTAACAATTTTTCAAAATGCTTAACATTTGAAAATATGTTGACGTTTTTTAAATTGTAGGGTGCAATTTTTTGCACCAAAATCTATTCATAATCAAGCAAGTAGGGTGCGTTTATACGCACCATTAATTATTCTAAATCCATTGCAGAAA
>CAZHEI010000118.1:0-2575 GCA_964531425.1 uncultured Vampirovibrio sp.
TTCTTGATAAAGAAGTTGCTTCTTTGTTTGTACCGGCTGATAAGGCTCAAAATTCAATATTTAAAATCAGACATCTTTCTAACAGAGAATTCTTTTTAAATTCATCTGATGCTTCTCGTGAATTTGTATTAAAAGTTGTTGAAACAATTTGCGGTGGCGGATTGTATCACGAAGAAGGTTCAAGAAAAAGTTTTAATATTTAAGAATTTTATTTATCAACACCTAAAGATGGTGCAATTTGAATAAATGTTCTTACAAGATTTGCATCCCATTGAGTTCCGGCTCCTTCTTCAAGGATTGCAAAGGCTTTTTCAATATCCATACCTTTTCTGTAAGGTCTGTCACTAACTAAAGCATGATAGGTATCTGCAATAGCAACGATTTTAGCTGCAAGCGGAATATCTCCGTTTGTAAGTCCATCCGGATAACCTTTTCCATCAATTCTTTCATGGTGGTGTTTTACAATTGGTACTAAATCTCTTAAGTTTGGATTTGGTTGCAATACCTTTTCAGCGCCAATTACAGGGTGCTGTTTCATAATAGCCCATTCTTCATCAGATAAAGGTCCTTCTTTCTTTAGAACTGTTTCAGGAATACCAATTTTACCAACATCATGCAACAAAGCACCAAGAGTAATCCTTGCGACTTCTTTTTCAGGAAGGTTAATTGCTCTTGCCAAAGCTTCAGAAAATCTTGATACAGAAGTTGAATGACCTTTTGTATAAGGGTCTTTTGCATCAATCGCTCCTGCTAATGATGTTGCTACTTCCCAAGTCCTTGAATCTGAAAGGTTATGGTCATCATGGAATTTAGAAATCAATTCGTCTTCAAAATTAATGCCCAATTGAGAATGACGTTTGGAAACGACTTCTGCATAAGATTTTAAAGCTACATCATCCCAGAAATTAAAATCTGAAGAACTAATAATTGCAGACATGCCGTCTTTATAACCTTTTGCTTGAGAAATATACATTGCTTGTTCTGCAAGAATCAAAAGTTGTTCTTTGTCTTGAGCACAATCAGGATAAGTTGCAACTCCGACAGAAACTTTTATTGGTCCAATATCATCAATAAAGCAACATGAAAGTGAATATGTTAAGAATTCTGCAACATATTTTGCCTGAGAAGAATTTGTGTTAGGTAAAATAATCGCAATTTCATCTCCGCCATAACGCCCTGCAATATCTCCTTCTCTGCTATTTTGACGAACTTTTTCTGCTACAACTTTTATAACTTCATCACCTTTAGCATGACCAAGTTCTCTGTTAATCTTTGTAATATTGTTGATATCCATCATAATAATGGAAACAGGTTGTTTATTTGTTTCAGAACGAGCGATTTCATTGGTTAATATTTCTTGAAAACCTCTATGATTGTATAAAAGCGTTAATGTATCAGTATTTACAAATTCATCACTGGTTTCCAATAATTCTAAATTATGAGTTACTAATGCAATGTGATTTGCAATAAGTGAATACAATTTTGAACTTTGGCGGGCGTTAGAATCTTCAATAATAAAAACACCAATGCACTTGTTTACAGAAATCAATGGCAAAATTGCCGTTGAATAGTCTTTGTAATAAGAAAGTTTTAAATAATTTTTTTTATCAACAAACTGCATTTTACGAGAGTTA
Organism: uncultured Vampirovibrio sp.; assembly: GCA_964531425.1. Lineage (GTDB taxonomy): Bacteria > Cyanobacteriota > Vampirovibrionia > Gastranaerophilales > Gastranaerophilaceae > CAG-196. Next base: position 1,635 of record CAZHEI010000118.1, read on the forward strand.
AACACTTGAACAATCGGATTGTTTTCGTCTTTCAAAAATACTTTTGTAGAATAATTATTCCCAAGTTTGTCTTGCAATTTTAGATTAATACAATTTGATTTTTCTTTAAATAATCCTATTGCAAAGAAACTAGAATCAATGCATTGGGTAATCATTGAATAAATTTTGTTATAATAATCAGCGATATTATCAATAGAATCAAGCTCAACAAGTTCATCAACAATATGTTTATAGTTCAGAGTTGAGCCTTTTTCGTTATTAAAAACAAAATTTTGTGGATTCAAAAAGGTATTTGAAGCCGAATTTGATGTTAATGCATTTACCTTAGATACCAATTTTCCTTGAGAAATTGGAGGGGTAACCGGAGAGGTAACCGGAGATGATATGTTTTGATTATTATTTTCTCTAATAAAATCTAATTTGTTTTCGTTCACGCTAAACACCCTTTGACATACATAACAAATTAAAACCGCTAAATATTATTTATTGACACTATTTCATAGTTGGTTAAAAAAAATTTACAATTTATGTTTAAATTTATCTTTTCTTCATAACCCTTATATTCATATTAACACTTTTTCTAAAGATTACTAGTGTAAAAGTGTGAATTATGAAGTTTGTTTACAAAAGGAGGATGTAGAAAAAATCAAATTTCTTTGTAGATACACGATTTTGGGGAGTGTTTGTAAGGTTTTGTAACAAAATTGCTTAATTGTGTTATTAAGAATACAATATGTGGAATTGAGAACATGGACGAAGTAATTGTGACATAGGATATGTTAACGATGTTGTTAAGAAGAGAACAATTGAATAGAAATATATGTTTAGCCCGATTTAGAGGTGGTTGTACGCAACATGGTGGCGAGAATTTGTCGCTGGAGGCGTTTTTAATCAAAACCAACCCAAACCCTTGCTCTGACGCTATTTTCGGGGGGGGGGGG
>CAZHEI010000119.1:0-2490 GCA_964531425.1 uncultured Vampirovibrio sp.
GCGTACAACCACCTCTAAATCGGGCTAAACGTATATTTCTATTCAATTGTTCTCTACTTCTGAACAACACAAAATCCTTATATTAAACGACGTTATATCCAACTACCTTCATTATATCGTATTTATATATTTTTGACAAGCCCCTCATCCTAAGTAATTACTTATTTTTATTATTGTAATAATCTTGTTATATACTAGAATTAACATGTAGACTAAGATACTCGGGGAGTTGACTTTATGAATTTTGATAAAAAAAATACTTCAATCCAAATTCTGGCATTAATAGGACTGGGATTAGCTATAAAACTTGCATTCATTTATTATTCCGCTAATTATGACAAATATGCACTTTCCAGCTTTTGTTCAATTAATGATTTCATAGATTGTGATGGTGCTGCAAAAACTAATACCGCACAATTTCTAGGCATCCCATTAGCATACTGGGGTATCTTTTTCTACATAACTGTTTTATTTTTAACCGTTGTCGACAAATTAAAAAACATAAAAATTCTAAGCTTTTTAAATGTTTTTAAGGTTCCCCATGATTATATTGCAACTTTAGGAACAATTGCGTTTGTAGTTTCTATGATTCTTGCCGGTATAAGTTTATTCGGGATTCATAAACTATGCATTCTTTGCGTAATAACTTATATTATTGATTTAATTATAGCTTGTATAGCAGCTGATGGTTTGTTCAGGAATATTATTACAGCTTTCAAAACAACCTTTTTTGATTTTATAGATGGTGCTAAAACCTATCCAAAAACATTTGTTGTCTTACTTTTAATTATGACCTCTTTCTTGGCTTATTCCGGTATAACATTGAATTTTGTTCCACACATCAAAAAAAGAAACGAAATTTTAAAATATAACAAAATAAAATTTAATCCTTATCGAGTAAAAGGAAATCTTTTAGGAGATGAAAATGCAACAGTCGTAATTGAGCTATATTCGGATTACATTTGTCCGCTTTGTTATATAAATAACATTATGCTTCATAAAGCTGTCAAAGAACTAAAAAACATCAAAATTGTACACCACAATTATCCGTTCGATAAGGTTTGCAATCCATATATTAATGTAAATATGCACCCCAATGCCTGTTTCTTATCTCGTGGAGCAATTGCAGCAGGATATCAAGGGAATTATTGGGAAATGGGTTCACTTTTATATGAAAACAAACCTAAAAAAATTGAAGAAATGCTTGATTTAGCGCAAAAAGCCGGTTTGGACAAAGATAAATTTGCAAAAGATGTTGAATCTGATAAAATTTCAAAAGAGCTTGCTAATGAATTAAAAATGGCTGAAGACCTTGATATTGATGCAACTCCGACAATGCTTATCAATGGAGAAAAAATTGTTGGCGTAAAACCATATTACGAATTAAAGGAAATATTAATTAAACATGGAGCAACTAAAAGATAAAAAAATACTATTACATGCTTGTTGTGGGATTTGTTCAGGATATCCTATTTCTTTACTAAAAGAAATGGGTTATTCTGTTACAGTTTATTTTTGCAATCCAAATCTTGATACACAAGAAGAATTTTCAAGAAGGCTTGAAGCGCAGAAAACCGTATGCACACATTTTGGAGTGGATTTAATAGTAGAAGATTACAATCCGAAAGAATATTTAGATTACATTAAAGGATTTGAAAATGAGCCGGAACGAGGTGCTCGTTGCGATAAATGCATTGAATTAAGACTAAAAAAAGCTGCAAATAAAGCAAAAGAACTTGGAATAAAAGAATTTACGACATCTCTGGTAATAAGTCCTCATAAAAACTATGAAAAGATTTCTAATTTAGGAAAAAGTATTTCAGGTGGTTATTTAGCAATTCCTTTTCGCAAAAATGACGGATTTTTGAAAACAAACAATTTATCAAAAGAATTGGGTCTTTATCGACAAAATTATTGTGGCTGTAAATTCGCAAAATAAATATATACATTTGTATCAAGTTATGGTATTATGAGGATAATAAGAGGAATGACAGATGGGCTATAAGATTTTATCAAAAACTGAATTGTGTCCGAATCAATATGAATTAGTTATTGATGCACCTTTTGTCGTTCGCAATGCAAAAGCAGGACAATTTATTATTTTCCGAGCAGAAGAAAATGGAGAAAGAGTTCCTCTCACAATTGCTGACGTAAATAAAGACACAGGAGCCTTAACAATTGTATTTATGGCAGTCGGTTATTCAACCAAAAAGCTTGCTGAATTGAATGTCGGAGACGAGCTTGTTGATTTGGTAGGTCCTTTAGGGCAACCTACGCATATAAAAAATTATGGAACAGTTGTTTGCTTAGCAGGTGGCTACGGAGCCGCTCCTTGTTATTTGATAGCAAAAGCTTTTAAAGAAGCCGGTAACAAGGTTTACATGGTAATGGGTGCAAGAACAAAAGACCTTATTTTCTGGGAAGATAAGATGAAAAATGCTTGCTCAGAACTGTTTATAACAACTGATGACGGTACTCTTGGAGAAAAAG
>CAZHEI010000120.1:0-2467 GCA_964531425.1 uncultured Vampirovibrio sp.
AAATAAAGCTTTTCCTATACAAATTTATTGTATTATAAACACTTATGGAAATCAATAATTTTGGTATAACAATAAGAATGCGGAAAAATTAAAAAATTCTTCCGCATTCTTATTGTTAATTTATTTTTTAAAGCTTCCAGCTATTCAAATATTCTTCCTGCTCCGGAGTAAGTGTATCAATTGAAATTCCCATTGCTTCAAGTTTTAATCTGGCAATATCAACGTCAACGCTTTCAGGAAGGGTATACAATTTGTTTTCTAATTTACCTTTGTTTTTAACAATAAATTCAATACCAAGAGCTTGGTTTGCAAAGCTCATATCCATAACAGAAGCCGGATGTCCTTCTGCTGCCACAAGGTTTACTAATCTTCCTTCTGCTAAGACATAAACTGATTTTCCGTTTGTTAATTTGTATTCATCCAAGAATGGTCTAATTCTTTTAATTTCAACTGTATGAGCTTTTAAATCTGGTACATTAACTTCATGGTCAAAATGTCCTGCATTAGCAAGGAATGCGCCGTCTTTCATTTCTAAAATATGAGGAACGTCTACTACATGCTTATCCCCTGTTACTGTCAAGAAAATGTCACCTTCTTTTGCTGCTTCTGCGATTGGCATAACTCTATAACCTTCCATAGCAGCTTCAAGAGCTTTTAGAGGGTCAACTTCACAGACAATAACGTTTGCACCAAGAGCTTTTGCTCTAAGCGCACAACCACGACCACACCAGCCGTAACCTGAAATTACAACAGTTTTACCTGCAATAAGAATGTTTGCAGCTCTCATAATTCCGTCCATTGCACTTTGTCCTGTACCATAACGGTTATCATATAAATGTTTTGTTAAACTTGTATTAACACCTAATGCAGGGAATTTTAATTCTTTTTGCGCTTCAAGAGCTTGAAGTCTAATGATGCCGGTAGTTGTTTCTTCTGTAGAACCGATTACATGAGAAGCCATTTCTGGTCTTTCAGCGTGTAAAGTTGCAACCAAATCACATCCATCATCAATAATAATATCAGGGTTGTGTTCTAAAGCTTGGCGAACGTGAGCTCTGTAAGTTTCAACAGATTCACCGGCGTAACCTAAAACCGGAATGTTCCAATATTTAACAAGAGCTGCAGCAACATCATCTTGAGTTGATAATGGATTAGATGCAATAAGAACAGCATCGGCACCACCATCTTTCATTACAGTACAAAGCGCTGCTGTTTCTTTTGTTACGTGAACACATGCTGATAATTTTAAGCCAGCAAAAGGTTGTTCTCTTAAAAATCTTTCTCTTATTTTTCTAAGAACAGGCATATCTTTCAAAGCCCATTCTATGTTGTTTTTACCTTGTTCAGCTAAATTGATATCTTTGATATCAGGTCTCATAGTTGTCATATTCATTTCTTATTCCTTTAAGTTTGCTACACTTACTGTATACATTTTATCACTAACATGTACAACAGCCCATCTTAGCGGGTTAATGTTGCGTTTTGTTAACTCGTTTTCAATATATTCCGTTGTTGGATTCCCATTATTTGGGATTTCTATTAAGGTGGATTCAACTTGCATAACAAAATAATCATATCACAATTAAATAAAATTTTTATTTTGAATAAAATTGAGAATATATTGATCTGTTATTGTTGGTGTCAATTCTACTTTCATATATTAATCCTTCATTCGGATATCATCCAATGTCGCACCACAACTATGTAAGAATTCTTCAAGTTCTTTCAATGAATCATTTGACCCATCATCATAGTAAAATTTACTATTTTTATATAATTGTCTTTTGAAGAGAATAGCTTCGTCTTCAGTCATAGATTTCATTTTTTCAATATCTTCAGGATAATAACAAATTCTTTCAGCAATAGTATTATTTCGGTATGTACTATCCGGTCCTTCACACCAGTTTGGATACTTGCGAGATACTATTTTTTCTCTTTTTGGTGTAGTTGAACTTTTTTCAAATGTATCTTTTACTAGAGGTTTTAACTTCCCGACAAAAAATCGTCTTATTTTACCAAAGATATTAGTTTTTTGATTTGTTATATTAGATATTGATTCAATTTTCATTTATTTATTTATCCTTAATGATAAAATCTTCTAATTTAATACCACATTCTTTGGTAAATTCATCCAATTCTGGTGTATCAACATGATAATTGTCATCATAATAAACTTTACCTTCTTTATATAATTGTCTTTTGAAGAGAATAGCTTCGTCTTCAGTCATAGATTTCATTTTTTCAATATCTTCAGGATAATAACAAATTCTTTCAGCAATAGTATTATTTCGGTATGTACTATCCGGTCCTTCACACCAGTTTGGATATTTGCGAAAAGTTATTACTTCATCTTTTGGCAATCTGCAATATCTTCGTTCAAATCTATCTTCTTTTAGGGTTTCCAGTTTTCCAACAAAAAATCTTTTAACTCTGGTAAAAAAGTTAGTTTTTTTAGCTGTTATTGTTG
>CAZHEI010000121.1:0-2346 GCA_964531425.1 uncultured Vampirovibrio sp.
AAGTGTAAAACGTATTATAACAAATTTGAAAAATCTAATACATACGAGTAAAATAGAAAATTGATATTGAAAAAATATCGGCTGGCTTTAGATATGGACAAGGATTCTACAGCAATATTGAGCAGTTTTAACAAATATACAACATTCTCTTTTGGCGGGAAAAAACTTACATTCCGCACTTGCGATAATCTTGAAAAATACACAAAAATTCTTCTTTGGGACAACGGATATATAGAAGTAATGGCAAAATACAAAAATCGAAATGAAGAGATTGAAGAATATATAGACTTGATTCCTGTCCTTGATAGTTTATATATGGACAAAAAAAAGTTCCTTGAACCAATAAAAGAAGTGGAAATTAGATATGCCTGAAAAACAGTTAGTAGAAATTGCTGAAAAAGCTGATTTAATAGCAAATGGTTATGCTTTCTCAAAACGTGAAGATGGATTTGTCAGCATTTTGAACCTAGAACATCCTGAATGTGCAATGGTTATCAACAAAGGTTTTGAAATTATCGAAACAAATATGGATGAAATTGAACAACACATTGTGATTAATCTGGCAAAAAGAAATTTTCAATTTCTAGAGGATGCTAATGCCTAAATATTTCCGGGATAAAATTGCCGACCATTATCTTTACTTCACTTCTCAATGTATTGTTGAAGCTATGCACGTTCACGCAAGCGACAAGCGTTTAACAGAAAGTAATTCCGCAAAATTTTTTGTAAGAGCTGATGGCTCATCCGTGATGAAAAAGCGTGGCGACTTAACAGATTCTCAAGTATCCATAATCGAAAAATTCATCAAAGCAAACTACATTGATATGTACAAAACATGGAAAGATTTTGGTGGCGGAGATTTTTACAAAAAATAGAATTTTACACTTGCTTTAAAAAAGATTTGATTTATTGATTTACGAAATGCTTTTTTACAAACAAAATTTCAGCTGTTCTAATTTCTATCTGCATCAAAATAATTCTCACAGAAAGTTTCAAATGATTTTATTTGCCCATTTAAAATCGCTTTTATAGCATTAATCAGAAATTCAGAATTTTCGAATTTGTTTTTGCCTTTTTCAACAAAAAGGTCAGAAACTTTCACATCAAGAGCATCAGAGAGACGAGCAAGAATCGCAGGAGATGGAAACTTGTTTGCACATTCAATTTGTGACAAAAACGGGATAGAAATGTCTGCTCTTTCTGCCAGTTCCGCTTGGGAAATGTCCTGAACTGCTCTGAACGTCTTTATGTTTCTTGCAAGGTTTGCTCTTATTTCTTTTTCCGTCATTTTGATTGTTCCTTGTTGATACTTTTACCTTAAATGTATTAAGTCCTTCAGCCAGTAACCGGAGTATCAATGCAGCTTATTGGCAAGAATCAGACTGCAAAAAATACGGAGTTTCAGTTTATAAGACTGAAAATGGCGAAGTTGTTGATTCTGGAGAATTTGATAAAAATAGTAGCATAAGTTTTGCTCTGTCTGCTGAAGGAGATTACACAATTGAAGTTATAGCTTACAATGAAGAAGGCATTCCAATTGCAGGTGGTTCAAAAGATAAGACGCTAAGTTATGGAGATAATGCAGATGTTATAATTTATGTAATTCCTTATCAAAAGGGATTTGATATTACTCTAAATGATGGAATTGAGGTTGTTTGGGCTAATCCTGATACTACAGGAAATCCTTATACTGCGAAAGTATTGGAACGCATGTTAATCAAGACGGCTCATACACAGGCGATGCTGATGGCAGCGATAACTGGACAGCCGTAAGCGCAGCAGATCCAACAAAGGCAAATGATGGGCTATTCCTTGCATTTAATTGGGCAAATTCTTATGCTTCAAATTATGCAAATGGAACAAGCGGTTGGTATCTTCCGTCGCTAGTTGAGTATTGGATTATGTGGAAGAATCAGACAGAAATAGATGCTGCATTAGAAAAAGTTGGCGGAGATAAACTTCAAGGATACAAATACTGGTCATCATCACAGGATTCTCAAAGAACTCATTATGATGCTGGAGATTTTAGTTTCTATTCTTCATTTAATAGCGACACAAGTGGTTGGAAAACTTGTGAACGAAACTTTTGCAGGGCAATTTTTAAATTGAATTAAAAATCCAAATTTTCAAAAGCATTTCTAATTTTAAACACCAAAGGCTTCCAAGAAATGGAAGCCTTTACATTTCTTGGAAGCTGATGTTTCTTTGTTATAACAAATTTGAAAAATCTAATACATACGGGTAAAATAAGAGAATCACGATAAAAAGTCATTCTCGTGCTTGACACGTGAATCTGGAGTTTTTATGAAAAAACATCTTGCTCTGGCCGCTGTTTTCCTGGCTGCG
>CAZHEI010000122.1:0-2328 GCA_964531425.1 uncultured Vampirovibrio sp.
AATGTGTATTGTGTTGCACAAATTTTAGGTAAGAATATTTGTCAAAACACAATAGGTAGAAATGTTTTAGCTTTTATTCAATATGGTACTTTTTTGTGCCGGCAAAAAAGTACCGCAAAAAACCTCTCCGTGCTCGATTTTCGTTCGCTAATCAATTGTAAAGTTCGACCTAAGCGACTGAACTCCCTTCGGTCAAACAGCAGTCGCTTTGTCACTGTCTCACTAACATTGATTGCTCACTACAATAGGCACGGAATGCTGTGTTGTTGCCGAGCATTGTTTGAGGGCTTTTGCCCGAGTTTGCGAGGCTAAATAGATTCGGCATAGCCGAAAAATAAAAACGGCTGAACGTAGTGAAGACGTAGAAAGCAAGCGTTGTTTTTCTTTCTTTGGGTGCGTTTCTTTCTTTTTCCCTCGCAATGAAAAAGAAAGAAATGCACAAAATAAAAAGAATTAATAATTAAAAAACTGCTTAGCAAAAGGATTTTAGCCAGATTGAAAGATTCTTAATTGTAACAACTTCTTAATAATTCAAACTAATTTAAGCAATTTTTCATAAAAAAATACTTTATAATTATGCAACACAATACACATTGTGTTGCACGATTACCCTCAAATCAGAATTTGCCTACGCTACACTAGCCAATAACATATTAATTTCAGAAATCAAATCTTCATTTTGAGTTTTAACAGCGTTAACCATTGCCTTTTTAAGTAATGATTTCGCTTTATTAGGGCTATTGAATTGAATCATTAATTCAGCTGCTGATTTATAATTTGTAGCAATTTCTTCAAGCGCATTTGTTTTTTCGTAATTCTTAACAGCTTCTGCATAATATTTTAAAGCTTTGTCATTTTTACGGAATTGTACACAGGCGTCAGCTGTATTTGAAAGAACATAACCTTTCATATTGTCATCACTGGTTTGTTCTACAAGCTTGCGTGCTACATCGTAGTATTCAAAAGCATTTTCATCATATTTATCAGTGAAAATATTCGCAACACGAGTTAATGAATCAGATTGTCCGATTAAATCGTCTGATTTTCCTGCATAAGAAATTGATGTGATGTAGTGTTTCAATGCAGGTTCAACTTGGTTAACGTCATCATAGATTTGTGCCATTGAATAATGTGCTCTTGACTTAACGTTAGTATCTGTTGTGTATTGCAAAGATTTATTGTAACTATTTAAAGCTTGTACAACAAAATCGTTATCATCGTAAATTTTTCCGATTTCTAAACAAATTCTGGATTGAGTTTCAGTATCTTTTAATTCTCCTGCACGATTAAAAGCTTCTTTAAAAATAGCCATCGCTTTTTGTGGGTTATTAGAAAAAGCATGTTTTTTAGCTTCCACAAACAATGATTTTAATCTTGTATCTTGCGGAACAATTGTAATATTCGGTTTGTTAGAAATAATCTTTTCTGCTTGAACGAATTCTTCTTCCAAATCCTTTGGAGAATATTCTTCAAGTTCAATTACTTCTTCTTTTTGTTCAGCAACAGGAATCTCTTCTTGCTCTTGAGAAACTTCCGGTTTTTCAGCTTTAACATCTTGTTGAGGTTGTTTTTTAGGAGTTTCATCCGGAAATTTTACCAAGAAGTTTGGATTTATTTCTTCTTCATTGTAGCTGTAATTGATTCTTTGTAAAAATAGTGCATCAAGCCAATTTTGTACAACTTTTGAATCTTTATTCAATGTTTCAGAAATATATCTGTCTAATAACGAAGCTGCAATCTTTAAATTGCTTTGTATTAAGTTAACTTGAGGTTTTGGTTCTCTAACTTGTTGTTCAACTATTTGTAAATAGCGATTTACTTCCTCTTCAATTTCGGGAGGAGTTGCAATTGCCTTAATTGTATTTCTAAAATCTTTTAGTATTTGAGCAATATTAACTTTGTTGCTTCTTTTTGAACTTTCAGGTCTTTGTGAAACCGGTGTTTGTGGTTGTTGCGGAATCGCTTGGTAACCGGCTTGAGCTTGAATTGATTGATATTGTTGAGGGTTAACCTGATGAACAGGCATTGGATTTCCCATTCTCATTGGAGGAGGGGTATGAACAGGATAAACTTGTCTTTGTGGGTAAGGGTTTTGTGCCGGAGAGTTTACAGCATCACGCACAGGAACTTGAGTCTGTTGAACTTGTTCAGCACGACCACGGGCAATTGTTTGTTGATTTTGCCCTTGTTGTTGACGCTCTTGACTGTTGGAGTTGTGACCGTCTTTGTCAGTTCCTTCGTTTCCTGCGTTATAATTCCCTGTACCTCTTTGTGGATATGGTCTAGGGCGTACTGAATTCATTGTGTTAAACAAGTTTTTACCGTCCT
>CAZHEI010000123.1:0-2247 GCA_964531425.1 uncultured Vampirovibrio sp.
GATGAATTTATGCGACAACCTTCTATAATAATTTTATTAATATCTTTTATTTTTCCGGTGATTCAGTTAACTGCGTTTCCGGCTGTTAAAGGTGGAATTGAATATACGATTCCGACTGATTATAGTAAAATTAACGAACAAGAAGTTGAACAAAAAGCAAGAGAATACTTTTTTCTTGCAGAAAAACTTCCTGATAAAGTTGTTAATGAAGACATGACAAATGCTTTAATGCTTTATACTTTATTGCAAAAAGTTAATCCTGATAAGGTTGAGTATCCTGTAAAATTAGGAATTTTGTATGATAAACTCGGTAAAGATAAATATGCACGAGGCAATTTCTTGAGAGCATGTGGCATGGAGAGCACAAATCCTCTACCTTGTTTTTATTTAGCGGAATTTTATTATAAAAGAGCTTACTATCGTAGAGCATTAAGTTACTACAAAGAAGCCTATTCTTATGGTTTTGATAAAAATTATAACCTCCTTTATAAAATGGGAGATATTTATGAAAAATTAGGAGATACACGTTCTGCATTAAAATATTTAAAAGATGCACAACTTCAAAGTCCTAATCCTGAATTAGACAACAAAATTCGTGCCGTAGAAGCGCAAGATTCCGTTAATAAAGAGTTTTATTCTGATACAAGGATACGAGGTTAAGTTTGATATTTCCCCCTTTTCTCTATTAAAAACTTTACCCAATATTTTCTTCGTGATAACATATTGGTATGGTAGTTGCAAGTTCGTTTGACGAAGTTATATCACTTATCAAAGACCGGCTGGATATAGTAGACGTTGTTTCTCAATATGTAGTATTAAAAAAATCCGGTGCAAATTATTGGGGAATTTGTCCGTTTCACAATGACTCAAAACCCTCTATGTCTGTTAGTCCGTCAAAAGGTATTTATAAATGTTTCTCCTGCGGAGTCGGCGGAGATGCATTGAATTTTCTTGTGCGAATCCAAAATCGTGAATACAAAGATGTGATTTTTGAACTTGCAGATAAATTTGGAATTGAGCTACCTAAAAAAATTACCCCTTCAAATGAAACTAAAACTCAAAAAGCAGAAATGTTGAAGGCTTGTGAAAAAGCTGCAAAATTCTACAATTTGCAACTAAAAACTGCAACTGATGCTAATAAAGCTACAACTGCATTAAAAAAACGTGATATAACAGATGAAATTATTGAAAAATTTACTCTGGGCTGGGCTCCAAATAAATATGATACTTTGTATAAAGAGCTTTCAAAAGAGTTCAAAGAAGAAACTCTTGAAAAAGCCGGTTTAATTATAAAATCCAATAATGGTGGTTGGATTGACCGTTTTAGAAATCGTATTATCATTCCGATTCAAAATGAAAACGGGGAATATGTTGCTTTTGGAGCAAGAGCAGTCGACAAAGACCAAAATCCAAAATACTTAAACTCTTCAGATTCACTTATTTATAATAAAAGTAAAATCCTTTTCGGTTTAAGTTCAGCAAAAGATGCTATCAAAAATGAAGATGCTGTTGTAATTATGGAAGGTTATTTTGACGTAATTTCTGCACAATCACATGGGGTTGAAAATGCAGTTGCATCTTGTGGAACAGCAATGACCGCTGAGCATGTCAAATTGCTTTCCCGTTATACAAAAACAAGAAGAATTTTCTTATCTTTTGATACTGATAATGCCGGTATAAATGCAACAAAACGTGGAAGTCAGGTTATTAAAGAAACTCTTGCAACATTAGGAAATGTAAAACAATTTGATGAAAGTCATATTTCTTCAACTATTGATAACAAATATGCTTGCGAAATTCGTGTTGTTTCTCCTCCACAAGGGAAAGATCCGGATGAATTTATTCGTTCAATGGGTGGAGATGCCTTCAAAATGTTTATCAAAGAAGCTCCATTATTAATTGACTTTCTGCTTAATAATATATTAAAAGAGAAATCTTCTGCCAAAACTCCTCAAGAAAAGGCAGAACTTGTTACTCAAATTATAGAAATTTTAAAGGATATTAATAATAAAATTATTCAAACAGAATATGTAAAAATGGTTTCTAATGTTTTAGAAATTAATGAAAGTGCAATGCTTAAAGAATTAAACAAGTACGGAACCTCTTTACAAGGGCAATTTGCCGTTCCGACAAAAAAAGTTGTAACAAATTCTTCACAATTCGAAACAAGAGCGCAAAAAAATTTATTGAGCGTTTTTCTATCAAACAGCAGTTCAAATAATTACAAAAAATTGAACGAATTGTTAC
>CAZHEI010000124.1:0-2220 GCA_964531425.1 uncultured Vampirovibrio sp.
AAGTTGCAATTGTTACCGAATACAAAGGATATTCAGTAGAAGAAATTACTAACCTAAGACGTGCTCTTCAAAAAGAAGGTGGCGATTACATGGTTACTAAAAACACTTTAGCAAAACTAGCTATTAAGGATACTCCTTATGAAGTTTTGGCTGAAACCTTAAAAGGACCAATCGCTATTGCTTTTGGTTTCACTGATCAGGTAGCACCTGCAAAAGCATTATCAAAATTTATTAAAGACACTAAAAAGGGCGAAATTATTGCTGCTGCTATGGACGGAAAACTTATGTCTGCAGAAGAAGCAAAAGCTCTTGCAACAATTCCTTCAAAAGAAGAAATTTACGCAAAAATGCTTGGCTGCGTAAATTCTCCTGCAACTGGTATTGTTGGATCTATCAATGCAGTTATGGCTTCTCTTACTAGAGCAGTTGCAGCTGTTAGAGATCAAAAATCTGCTTAGGGTAAATCCTATAGCGAACTTGGTCACATGACCAAATACAAGAAAGTAATACAACAAAAAATAATAAAAGGAGAAAATCATGAGTGTAGAATCTATTTTAGAATCAATTGAAAAATTAACTTTATTGGAAGCTGCTGAATTAGTTAAAGCTATGGAAGAAAAATTCGGTGTTTCTGCTGCTGCTCCTGTAGCTGTAGCTGCTGCTCCAGCTGCTGCTGCACCTGCTGAAGAAGAAGCTTCTGAAGTAAACGTAATCCTTGCTTCAGTTCCAGCTGACAAGAAAATTGCTGTTCTTAAAGAAGTTAGAGCTATCACTGGCTTAGGCTTGAAAGAAGCTAAAGATTTAGTTGATGGCGCTCCAAAAGCTGTTAAAGAAGGTATCAAAAAAGAAGATGCTGCAGCTATTAAAAAACAACTTGAAGATGCTGGCGCAACAGTTGAAATCAAGTAGTTTGACATTTATTTGTTTTATTAATAAACGAGAGGTTTGGGTTTCAAGCCTCTCGTTTTGTGTTACTTGGAGCTGGTATTCTTAATTTTTTTACTCAACTTTCAAAAAAATAAATTTGAAACTTTTACAAATATTGTGTACTATAATAGAAAGCGCTTTTTGTAATTAAGGAGTGAGGTTAAATGAAAAGATTTATAAAATCAAGTGTTGCAATACTGGCAGCAATGTATATATCAATCGGAACTGTCGTAGCGGCAACTCCGTCAGAATTGTATGATGACGTATGGAAAATTGTGAATAAGAAATTTTATGACCCGTCTAATAATTCACAGGACTGGGCAAAATGGAGATATCGCTATGACCATAAGCTAAAAACTCCAGAAGATGCTTATGTCGCAATTGATACAATGCTGGCTAGTTTGAATGATCCTTATACAAGATTTCTTCCGCCAAAAGAATTTTCAGAAGAAACTCAATCTATCAAAGGTTCTTTAAAGGGAATTGGAACTCAAATCGGATTACGAGATGGAGAACTTGTTATTATTGCTCCGTTAGAAGATTCTCCGGCAGAAAGAGCAGGACTTCTGGCAGATGACAAAATCCTTGAAATCAACGGTGAAAGTACAAAAGGCATTAACATAGATGCTGCTGCTGATAAAATTCGAGGAGAAAAAGGCACAACAGTTACGTTATTAATTCAAAGAAAAGGAACAGCGAACAAAACTTATACAATTGTACGTGATGAAATTGAAGTAAAATCAGTTTCTTGTAAACCGCCATTTGATACAACGATAATCCCTGATGATATTCAATATATAAGATTGAGTTCTTTTATAAGTAAAAATGCGGCTTCTGAGATTGAATCAATTTTAAATAATTCTTCTGATAAGAAAGGTTATATTATTGATTTACGCTCAAACCCTGGGGGGCTTTTAACTAATGCGATTTATATTTCCGATATGCTCTTAAAAGGTGGAGTGATTGTTAGTACCGTTGATAGAGACAGATATAAAAATACAACACGTGCTCGTTATGGTCAAGTTACAAGTAAACCTATTGTAGTTCTAATCAATAAGGGGTCAGCTTCTGCTAGTGAAATTTTGTCAGGAGCATTGAAAGATAATCATCGAGCAACCATTATTGGAGAACAATCTTTTGGAAAAGGCTTAGTTCAAGAAATTAATAAATTGCCGGATGAAGCCGGTATGAATATTACAATCCAGAGATATTTAACACCGTCCGGTAGTGATATTCATAAAAAAGGCATAACTCCTGATGTTGTGGTAGAATTAACAGAGGAGAACGTTAAAA
>CAZHEI010000125.1:0-1912 GCA_964531425.1 uncultured Vampirovibrio sp.
TTGTTTCATGAGGTTTTGGCTCGTCAATTCCTCCGTTGAAGAAGAATGTTACGTGAGCATATTTTTCTGTTTCAGCTGTTCTGAATTGATTTACTCCGTTTGCTTCCAAAACATCGCCCAAAATATTCACTAATAATGTTTTAGGAAATGCTACAGGATAAGTAAATGTAGCTTCATAGCTTGTCATTGTGCAATAGTAAATATTTTTAAGAACTTTCTTTCTCGCAAAACCATCAAAATCGACAAAATTAATAGCTTTGGTAATTTCTCTTGCTCTATCAGGTCTGTAGTTGAAGAAAATAATCGCATCATTGTCTTGAATTCTGCTTGCTTTTACTTCTTCTTCATTACCAATTACGGTCGGAAGAACAAATTCATCAGTTTCGCCTTTTTCATAAGATTTTTTAACACCTTCAATTGCAGAAGGAGCGCGCTCTCCTTCACCTAAAAGAAGTGCATTATATCCCTTTTCAACTCTATCCCAGCGATTATCTCTATCCATAATATAGTATCTTCCAATTACGGTAGCTACAGGTGGCAAGTTGTATTTTTTAAGTTCATCTTCAACTACTTGTAAGTATTCACAAGCACTTGCCGGAGGGGTATCACGACCATCCAAAAATGCGTGTACATAAACTTTTGTCAAACCTTGTTTTGCTGCCAATTGAATTAATGCTAACAAGTGGTCTAAAGATGAGTGAACACCACCCGTTGAAACAAGTCCATAAATATGAAGTGCTGAATTATTCTTTTTAGCATGATTAATTGCTTCCAAGAATTTTTCATTTTCAAAGAAAGAACCATCCTTAATAGCATTATTGATTTTTGACAAATCTTGATAAACAATTCTTCCTGCGCCTAAATTCAAGTGACCGACTTCACTGTTTCCCATTTGACCTGCCGGAAGTCCTACAAATTCGCCATCAGCATGAATTACAGTTGAAGTTTCTTCTTTGATTAATTTAGGTACATTCACCGGATGAGAAAGTTTGGTTGCATCATATTTTTCAGAACCGTTTGAAATTCCCCATCCATCCATTATGCATAATAAAACTCTATTCATTTTTACTCCCCTTTTTATCTGTATTTATCTTGAATAATATAGGACAAACATAGACTTGAGTCAATCAGAATCAAAAAAAAATAAGGTCATGTGTTTATCTTGCGCATGACCTTATTAAAAGCATATTTTTAAAAATTTGATTAATTTACACCAAACCTTCTTTTACAGCTTTTACAGCAGCTTGAACTCTATCATTCACGCACATTTTCTGTAATATAGAACACACATGGGCTTTCGCAGTATGAACACTCACTATCAATTCTTTCGCAATTTCTGTATTACTTTTTCCGTCAACAAGATGTTTCAAAACTTCAAATTCTCTCTCTGTAAGTGGAACTCGTCCTTCTTCAGAAGTTTTATCTTTTAAAATACCCAAAGTTTCTTGTTTAGGAAAAGCATCCAAAACCTTCCTTGCAATAACCGGATCTAACCAACAAACCCCATCAACAACATCACGAATAACATCAGCCAGTTTTGCCGGATCAATATCCTTTAAACAATATGCCATTGCTCCGGAAGAAAGCGCTGCAATAACTTCTTCTTCTCTATCGTGAGAAGTTAATGCTATAACTTTAATATCTTTATTCATTTCTTTAACTTTTACAGTTGCCTCAATCCCGTTCATGCCTGCTAACCCTAAATCCATCAAGACAATGTTAGGAGAATAACGTTCAATCAGTTCAAGTCCGTCTGTAGCATTATCACTTTCTGCTACAACCTGTATATCTTCATTTGCGTTTAACGCACACCTCAACCCAACTCTGGTAAGCTTAAAGTCCTCAATAATTATTACGCTTATTGTCTTTTTCTCTATTTGAACTGCTGTAGTCATCTTCAAATCTCCTTACT
>CAZHEI010000126.1:0-1832 GCA_964531425.1 uncultured Vampirovibrio sp.
AAAACCTATTCCGGCAAAAGAAAGTGAAATCAAAAAGATTATTCACAGATCAACTACTCAAGTTCAAAAAATTGAAATGGATGTTAAGGTTGGCGAAAAAGTTAGAATTACATCCGGTCCATTCGCTGAATTTGTTGGGGATATTACAGAAGTTTATCCTGATAAAGCAAAACTTAGAGCAATGGTTTCAATATTTGGACGTGAAACTCCTGTTGAATTGGAATACAAACAAATTCAAAAATTGTAGCAAAAAAAACAAATTGTAAAACACGAATCACGACTCACGAGTTACGATTCACGAAATTACAACAAGTACACAAAGAAATACGGTAGAGCCTTGATGAAAGGTTTCAGAGTAAAGTAAAAAACACTGGCGCCAAACAGTATTTTGCAAGGGAACTTTAATACAAGTTGGTAGAAACGCTAGCAAAATACGTGAAGGCACAAGACAATCTACGAAGTAAAGTAAAAAACGTGGAAGGGGTCGCCCCCGCTAGTACCACGAAAGGAGAAAAAAATGGCAAAAAAAGTAGTAGGAAAAATCAAGCTTCAAATCGAAGCTGGTAAAGCAAACCCATCTCCACCAGTTGGTCCTGCTTTGGGTCAACATGGTGTTAACATCATGGATTTCTGTAAGCAATTCAATGCTAAGACAGAATCTCAAGCTGGTTATATTATTCCGGTTGTTATTGATGTTTACGAAGACAGAAGTTTTACATTCATCGTAAAATCACCTCCAGCACCGGTTCTTATTAAAAAGGCATTAAATATTCCTAAAGGATCTGCAGTGCCTAACAAAACTAAAGTTGCTGAAATTACACGTGCTCAATTAGAAGAAATTGCTAAGATTAAAATGAACGATTTGAACGCTACAACTATGGATGCAGCTGTAGAAATGATTAAAGGCTCTTGCAGAGCAATGGGTGTTACTGTTAAAGAAGAGGGGTAAATAAATTTATCCTGAATAAGAACTCTAAGATTGTGGTTCTTAAACATCCAAGTAAAATTAGTACAATGGAAGGATTATTAATCCGTTAACACCATGAAAGGAAATTAAAAAATGTCTAAAATAACTAAAAAACAAAAGAAGCTTCAAGAACTTCTTGCTGGTTTTGAACAACCATCAAGTGGTCGTGATGCATTAACAAAATTACAAGAAATCTCTAAAGAAGTTGCTAAATTCAATGAAACAGTTGAATGCCACATGAGATTAGGTATTGAAGTTAAACACGCTGATCAACAAGTTAGATCAACTGTTGTTCTTCCTGCTGGTTTAGGAAAAGAAGTTCGAGTTTGTGTTATCGCAAAAGGACCAAAAGTGAACGAAGCTAAAGAAGCAGGCGCAGAATTCTACGGAACCGAAGATATCGTTGATAAAATTGCTGGCGGCTGGTTTGAATTCGATACATTAATCGCAACTCCTGACTGCATGGGTATGTTAGGTAAATTAGGTAAAGTTTTAGGACCTAAAGGCTTAATGCCAAACCCTAAAACTGGTACTGTTACTCTTGACATTGCAAAAGCAGTTAAGGATGCTAAAGCAGGTAAAGTTGAATTCAGAGCTGACAAACAAGGTATGATTCACTGTCCTATCGGAAAAGTTCAGTTCAGCAACGAAGATTTAGTTAAGAACTATGGAACTTTGGTTGATGCTGTTTTAAGAGCAAAACCTTCTTCTGCTAAAGGTACCTATGTTAAGTCAATTTTCTTGACAACAACAATGGGACCAAGTATCAAGATAGATACTAAAAACCTTCAAGCAGAAATCAAAGAAATTGTTGGTTGATATTTATGCCGGTCATTTGACCGGCTTTTTTTTAATAAGAGAATTG
>CAZHEI010000127.1:0-1778 GCA_964531425.1 uncultured Vampirovibrio sp.
ATGAATTTAAACCGGAACACATTTCTTTATGCGATGAATCTGATATTTTTGTTATTGCTCCTGCTACTGCAAATACTATCTCTAAAATTGCGAACGGGATTTGTGACAATCTTCTTTTGTCAACAGCTTGTGCCTTTACAAAGCCGATTCTTCTCGTTCCGGCAATGAATACAGGAATGTGGAACAATAATTTTGTTCAAGAAAATATTACGAAATTACGTAACAATGGCTATCATATTTTAAACCCTGAAACAGGATTCCTTGCTTGTGGAACAAGCGGGACAGGAAGAATGGTTGAAATTGAAGATATTTTTGAAAAAACGATGGAAATTCTTAGTCAAAAACAAGTTTTAAAAGGGAAAAAAATACTTATTACAGCAGGTGGGACAAAAGAAAAAATTGATCCTGTAAGATATATTTCAAATTGTTCATCAGGAAAAATGGGAATTGCCCTTGCTGATTGTGCTTATAATATGGGTGCAGAAGTTACATTAGTGTCTACTTTTTCTGTCAAAAAACCATACAAAAATGTCGTAACAGAATCTGCGCAAGAAATGGAAAACGTTGTAAAATCTGAACTTGCAGAACAAGATTGTGTAATAATGGCAGCTGCGGTTGCTGATTACAGAGTTAAGAATTATTCAGAACAAAAAATGAAAAAAACTGCAGATGAAAGTATTATTCTAGAATTAACAAAAAATCCTGATATTTTAAAAGAAATCTCTTCAATTAATTGTAAAGCAACGATTGTTGGATTTTGCGCAGAAAGTGAAAATTTACTTGAGAATGCAAAAATTAAAATTCAAAGCAAAGGTTGTGATTACTTGATTGCAAACGATATTTCAAGAAAAGATATCGGATTTTCAAGTGATATGAATGAAGTTTACATACTTGATAAAAATCTAAAAATAAGTCATATTGAAAGAGATACTAAATTAAATATTGCAAAACAAATTTTGGAGAAGATTTTTGAATAAGTATGAAATTGTAAAAAATATTGAAAGTTTTGCACCTCTAGAAACTCAAGAACATTGGGATGCTAGTGGGTGGATTGTCGAAACATCTGAGCCGGAAGTTAACAAAGTAATGTTCGCACTTTCTGTAACAGATGATGTTATAGAACAAGCTGTAAAAAACGATTGCGATATGATAATTTCTCATCATCCGCTTTTTTATGTTCCTATGAGATATCGTGGCATAAATATTTACTGTGCTCATACAAATTTGGACAAAGCTCAAGGTGGAACAACTGATACTTTGATAAAATCCTTACATCTTGAAAGTAAATATTATAATGAATTTGTAAGAATTGTAACTCTTGATAACGAGATGAGTGTTGAGTTTTTAAAGCTAAAACTACTGCCAATTTCTCCTCGTTTAAGAATTATTAATAATAAAAAAGTTAAAACTATTAGGACAATAGGCTTTTGCGCCGGAGCGGGAAGCGAATTTATAAATGACACACCTTGTGATGCGTTTGTAACAGGAGATTTGAAATACCATACTGCAATAGAAACAAATAAGGTTGTCTATGATATAGGACATTTTGAAAGCGAAATTTTATCGGTAGAGCTTTTAAAAGATTTATCAGGTGTTAACGAAAAGGGAGTTTTAGCTGATGAAGAAAGTCCTTTTAGTTAGTTTATTTATATTTATAACAACTCTTGCAGTTTTTGCTTATGAAACAGTTATAATAAAGTTTCCTCAAGATGAAGTTTGGGTGAAAGTTTATTACAAAAAAGTCGGATTAGAATCAATTTTGCAATATGTCCCTCGTG
>CAZHEI010000128.1:0-1591 GCA_964531425.1 uncultured Vampirovibrio sp.
AGCGTAGTCCAGAAAGCCTGTCTAGGAGAAGGTTATAGCCCCCCCCCCCCCGAAATTGCTGTCAGAGCAAGGGTTTGAGCTAGTTTTGACTAAAAACGTATCCGACAACAAATTCTCGCCGTCATGTTGCGTACAACCACCTCTAAATCGGGCTAAACACATATTTCTATTCAATTGTTCTCTGCTTCTGAACAATACAAAACATCCTTATAATTACGATACTGTATCCTAATATTTATATTATATCGTATTTATATATTTTTTACAAGCCCATGACACAATGCAACTCCAAATGAAAATTCAGAGAATAAAAATTAAAGCAAAACCCTCAATTTACAACCATGATTTTCAAATTCATGATACATGCGTGGATAAAATCCAACAAATAAACTTTAGAATAATAGTCTGAACAACAAAAATCTCTTATTAAGTTTTTCAGAGAATTTTTTCAAGTTTTCCATAGTTTCACTTGTATCTTCAACAATTTGTTTAAGGTTTTCTTTATCGCCTTTGCTACCGTTTACTGTTTCTAATGCTCGTGAAACTTCGCACATTGTTACGTTCAAATTATCAACAGAATCTACAAATTTCTTTTTAAGATTTTCATCATGTGTCATTTTATTAACAGCCGTAGAAATGTCATTTAAGTTATGCATAACACTGTTCATATCTTCCGCAAATTCTTTTGCATTAACAGCTCCAATTATCGGAGTAAGTTGTTTAGACATATTAGAAATTGCTTCTGCTGTTTCATACAATGTTGGTTTAAAGTTTTCATCAGCAATAATTCCATTCAAGTTTGTTGCAAGTTTGTTAAAATTGTTTGTTGCATCTGTCATCATCCAAACCATTGCATCAATATCATTTCTAGAAGTTTCAATAAGTTTTTCAGCTTTTTCTAACGTTGTAGTAGCCTGAGCCGTCAAATCTTTAAAATTAGCAACGGATTGAGTTAAATCCGCAATCATCTTATCATTCAACAATTCATTCACAACTCTATTTGTTTCGGTCAAAGATTCAGCAGCTTTGTACTGCAAATCCAAAAAGTCTGCTATTCTCATCGGTTCAAGAACTGTAAACGGAGAAGTTTGATTTGGATAAGGCAATGGAGTATTATCTAAAGGAGTAATTCTCAATTTCTTAACTCCATCAACCGTTACAATTTGACCTCTCATAAATTCCGGTATAATAAGCCCAGGAAGATTTATAAAGTATTCAACCTTATAAGCATAATTTGTTTTAATATATTCTCGAACTTCTTCCGGAACCATTTTAGAAGTCATTATTTGTGACTTTTTAACTTTACCGACGTCATAATATTTTTCATCAAGTTTAATTTCTACATCAGCATCATTTGGCAACAACTGTTGATTCGCAACCGGAATATAAACCGAGCGAATTCGAGGTGGAGTAATTTCTAAAAATTGTTCACCGATTAGCCCTGATTGTTGGATTGATAACATTGAAGCTTTTGGAATCGTAATCCCAGGTTCTGTAATAACGAATTTCATTTTTACATAGCTTGATTCATTTTCAATTACAGGTGTAATTTCTTCAACTTGTCCAACTCTCAATCCCATCATCTGAACAC
>CAZHEI010000129.1:0-1528 GCA_964531425.1 uncultured Vampirovibrio sp.
TCAACTTTGTCCAATAAGTTTTCTAAAACACCAATTTTAGAAGAAACTTTTGCACCACCAACAACAGCAGTGAAAGGTCTTACAGGATTATCAAGAGCTTGTGATAAGCATCTGATTTCTTTTTCCATCAATAAACCTGAAACAGCCGGTTTAAGGATTTTAGCTAACTTAGCAGTTGAAGTGTGATTTCTGTGAGCAGCACCGAATGCATCGTTTACATAGAAATCACCTAATTTTGCTAATTCTTCTGCAAAAGTCATATCATCATCTTTAGCTTCTTCAGCTTTGTAGTAACGAATGTTTTCCAATAGAGCGATTTGACCATCTTGAAGTTTTGCTACATAAGGAGCTGCTTCTTCAACAGAAGGAATAAATACAATATCTTCATCAAAAACTTTTGCCATATATTTAGCAACAGGTTCAAGAGTGAATTCAGGGTTCTTTTCTCCTTTTGGTCTGCCTAAGTGTGCCATAAGAACAATTTTAGCACCCTTTTCTTTTAAGAAATTAACGGTAGGAACGATAGCTTGAATACGAGTATCGTCAGTAACATTTTTGTTTTCATCAAGAGGAACATTAACATCAACTCTAACTAGAGCTGTTTTTCCTTTGATGTCGCCTAAATCTTTGATTGATTTTTTCATGATTAGCTTTCCTTTCTTTTAACGTAATTTTATTATATCAAAAAAAGAAAAGCCATGAATCGCTAATCTTTTAACATGCATTCACAACAAAGCTGGCATGCTCCAAAAGTTCCGCCATTTGCTTTTAAATTCTTTCTAAAGCAATAGTATTTAGGGTCATTAAATAATTCTTTCAACGATTTATCTTTTACATTTCCAATTTTCATGCTCAAACACGGATAAACAAAACCTTCCGGATTTATCATCATATTATTGTAAGGGTATGTGCAAGGTGTGTAAATATCCGATGTAGGAGTGTTTTCCGGTAATGTAAAAAACTTTTCAATACTTTGTAATGGATTTTTTGAATATTCAAATTTTGGAGAAAATCTAAGTTTAGTTTTACCGTTCAAACTTTCAATTTCTCGATAAACTTCTTTAAAATGTTCCATATCAAAATACGGTTTTATCGGATAATTTTGGTTAAACTCAGGAATGAAATCTTCTTGTAAAATGGAATTTTGTTTCCAATTATTGTTTCTTAAAAATGAAATTGAAAGAAATTCAAAATTCATTTTGTCACATAATTTATAAAGTTTAATCAAATCGTCTAAGTTATTTTCAAGAACAATAGTTTTAATATCAACCATTTGTCGAGGTTTTTGAGATTTTAAATTTTCGAGATTAGAAATAATTTTATCAAAAATTCCATCTTTGCAACGATTTTGGTTATGAGTTTCTCCATATCCATCCAAAGATACTGAAAGTAGCAAAAGTTTATATTTAATAAAAGCTTTAATAATTTCGTCATTCAATAAAATTCCATTAGAAACAACATGAGTTTTATTCCAAACTTTTTTTGAAACATAAGCAAAAATATCAATAAAATCTTTGCGAATTAAAGG